>CAILWD010000347.1 GCA_903837815.1 uncultured Chloroflexota bacterium
AGCATTAACAAGCCAAATACAAAGGTGGGAAAGGATGTGCCTACGATGCTGAAAACGCGCGCTGCCTGATCGATCAGACCATTGTGGTGAACCGCCGCCTGTATCCCCAGCCAGATGCCGACGAGAATGACCGGGGCAACCGCCCAAAGAGTCAAATCCAATGTGTTGGGAAAGCGACGCGCAATCAAGCTGGCAACAGGCTGTGAGCCGGTCTTCGACCAGCCAAAGTTTCCAAATAAAATGCCGCCTTCGCGCTCGCCACTGGTTGAATCCACCCTGCCAACCAGCCAGTTGTAATATTGTACAGGGATGGGGCAATCAAGGCAGTATTTTTTGATTGCAGCATCGATCTGGTTGGCTTTGGGGTCACCGCGGACGTAAAGGGACGCCCGTTCCACTGGGTCCAGGAATTGCAGCATCCCAAAAATCAAAATGGTCACGCCGAAAAGCAACAAGGGCACAAGCAGCAAGCGGCGGATTATATATGTGAGCATCAATCACCTCAAACGTGGGATTTCGACTTGTTGTCTGTAATGCGCCGAAAGTAGCCTTCGGCGCATTACACGCGACAAGGCGCTGCGGGGGACTGTTGCCAGTCCCCCGCAGAATTTTACAGTACGTTAATCTTTATAAGCGGTATAGAAGTAGTTGCCGGAGAAAATCGGGTTGTGGATGAAGCCATGCACCCAGCGCTGCTCGAAGCCGTGGCTGGTGGCGGTTGCCAGCAGGAGGGTGGGAACCTGATCGTAGTACAGGGCATTGGCTTCTTCGTAGATCGCCTGGCGCTTGGCAGGATCGGTTTCGCCGACGCCGCGGTCAAGGATATCGGAGAACTGCGCCTTCAGGTCAGCAGGCAGGTTTTGGCGGGAAGCATAGGTACCGATCATGTAGGGTTGGTACCAGTTGTGCGGGTCGTGAATGTCTTCCACCCAGCCACTAACAAAGTACGGGGCTTCCTTGGCACGGATGGTGCGCAGGAAGGTGGGCCAAGGCAGGCCAACGGTCTCGATTACAAAGAGCTCGTTGATTTCAGCCATGCTGGACGAGAGGATTTCGGAGACAATCTGGCGGGAGGTATTGCCCTGGTTGTAGAGGGCTTGCATACGGAAGCCGGTGGTCCAGAGGTCGCCTTCGGGGTCATCGCCAGCCGCAATGCCGTCCTTGTCCAGGTCGGCCAGTTTGAATTCCGCGGTGGCTTTCTCGAGGTCGAGGGAATATACGGGGGCATCACCCTGATAGCCAGCCATGCCAATGCGGGCGAGGACGGGCTGCTGAACAGCTTCACCATCGAACACGTCGCTGATATAGGTATCCCAGTCAAAGGCATATGCAAAGCCCTTGCGGACGTGGATGTCTGAGAAGAAGTCCAGCGGGATGCCGTTTCCATCCAATTTGCCGGAACCAATATAGTTGGAGGTTTCGACAACGTTGAAGTTCATGAACAGGTCCTGGCTGGTAAGGGAGGGGCGTCCGATGAATAAACGGATGGGTCCACCATTGCCTGCCTCACCGGCGGCACAGGGGGTGAATTTCTCAACACCCTGCAAGGAACCATCATATTCACACACGGCCTGGGGATCACCATATGTGTTGGCGGCAAGGTCAAAGACCTGCATTTCGCCAACCATCTCATCGACCTGGGAGCGGCTTTCAGCAGGGACATCGACCTGGTCGGCATCACCAGCCTGAAGCATCGCAAAGCGGGTGCCCCATTCGTCGATGGACTTGAAGACAACGCGTTCGAGTTTGGCGGGTTCACGCCAGTAGTTGTCATTGCGAACCATGACGAGTTCTTCGCCCTGGGTCCAATGATCCAGTTTGAAGGCGCCCGTGCCGTTTGCGATGGTGGTCAGCGGGTCATTTTCGGACGGAATGGCATAGAAATTCTGCCAGGTATCGCAAGAGCCATCCCAGGCGCCATTGGCGACCGCCCAGTCCTGATCCAAAATGGAGCCCCAGCTGTTCGCGATGGTCGCGATGAAGGGTCCCCAGGATTGCGCAAGGGTCATGGTGACGGTGCCAGCGGCATCGTCAGCGACGATCGCGCCGGTTACTTTTTCGCAGGCGGCCTTCAGCAATTCGGGGTCGGCAGCCTTGAGGGCTTCCTGGTCATCGGCGAGGTTGCCTTCGGGGTCAACCAACAGGGAGACATCGTCAGTGCCGATGCCGAAGAAGGGTTCAGCCAGCAGCCACTGGGGTCCACTGTAGCCACCATAGAGCAAACCACGCTGGTAGGAATACGCCACATCCGAGGGGGTCAGGTCAGCGCCGTCATGGAATTTCACGCCGGAGCGGATCTTGAAGGTATAAACAGCGCCATCATCAGAAATTTCCCAGGATTCAGCCAGCATCGGTACGAATTTGTCGGTGGCTTCGCCATCATAGAAGACCAGGGTTTCGTACACGTTCTGGATGATTTCGCCGCCGGAGGTTTCATAGGCGAGGGCGGGGTCGAGGGTTTCGGGTTCACCGATGCCCGCATCGACGAAGGTAGTCGGGTCGGCAGATTTGTACTCCATCATGCCTTCTTCGGCAGCGGGAGCTTCAGCAGCGGGGGCTTCGGCGGCGGGGGCTTCGGCGGCGGGGGCTTCAGCAGGAGCGGGAGCGCCACAAGCAGAAAGGGCCATGCTGGCAATTACGAGCAGGCTTAGCAGAGCAAAAAATTTACGCATCTTTCTTCTCCTCAAAAATTTGAAAGGGTTGAACGGACAATCTTTCTTGAATCAACAACATCAAAAATGATACAGGGTTTTCCTGCCAATCACCTCCTTTCAAGGGATGTATTCTTTTATTTAACCATGTGGCAAGCCACAAAATGACCGGGGGAAACTTCGCGGAAGTCGGGACGCGACTCTGCACACATCTTTTCCGCGATTGGACAACGGGTGCGGAATCTACAACCCGAAGGTGGGTTGACCGGGGAGGGCACGTCGCCTTCGAGGGGTTTGCGCTTGCGGGCGGCGTCTGCCACCGGGTCGGGGATGGGAACCGCAGATAATAGCGCCTGGGTGTAGGGGTGAAGGGGCGCATGATATAGATCGTCACGGTTGGCAAGTTCGACGATTACGCCCAGGTACATCACCGCCACGCGCTTGCTGATATGGCGCACCATGGAAAGGTCGTGGGCGATGAAAAGATAGGTGAGATTGAACTGCTCCTGCAGTTCCTCCAGCAGATTCACCACCTGCGCCTGAATGGAAACGTCGAGGGCAGAGATGGGTTCATCACAGATGATGAAGGAGGGCTGCAAGGCAAGTGCGCGCGCCACACCAATACGCTGGCGCTGTCCGCCGGAGAATTCATGCGGGTAACGGTCCGAAAAGGAAGCATTCAAACCGACCACGTCAAGCAGGTGCTTGACGTGGTCATGGATTTCAGCGCCGGCCGCCACGTTGTGAACCATGAGGGGTTCGCCGACAATCTGTTCCACCGTCATACGCGGATTGAGGCTGGCGTATGGGTCCTGGAAGATCATCTGCATCTTGCGGCGCATCTGGCGCATTTCCTCGTTCTTGAGCGATACAAGGTTCACATCTTCGAAGAGAATATTTCCCGCAGTTGGCTTGTATAGCTGTAAAATGGTGCGTCCGGTGGTCGACTTGCCGCACCCAGATTCTCCCACCAAGCCAAGTGTCTCACCGCGTTTGACATCGAAACTGACGCCATCCACCGCATGTACCGCGCCCACCTGGCGCTGGAATACGCCGCGGTAAATGGGAAAATGCATCTTAAGGTCTTCGACCTTCAACAGGATATTGTTACCGTTGGACATTATCGTGTTCTCCCAGTCTTTGTATCCACCCAGCAGGCGACCTGATGTTCGGGAGACACCGGCTCAAGCAAGGGGTTTTCCTTCCAGCAACGTTCTACTGCCCACTTGCAGCGCGGGGCAAACGGGCAGGCCTCTGGTTTCTTATACAAGACCGGCGGCGCGCCTTCAATGGAGAACAGGCGGCCATGTTCATTTTCATCCACACGCGGCAAGCTGCCCAACAACCCGATGGTATAGGGGTGAGTGGGATTTGCGTACAAATCGCCAACCTCAGACTCTTCAATAATCTTGCCGCCGTACATCACCAGCACACGCCTTGCCAGGCCGGCAACCACGCCCAGATCATGGGTGATCCAGATGATCGCCATGCCCAATTCATCGCGCAGGCGCTTGACCAGATCGGTAATCTGCGCCTGAATGGTCACATCGAGGGCGGTGGTGGGCTCATCCGCAATCAAAATTTGCGGGCTGCAAGAGAGCGCCATGGCAATCATCACGCGCTGGCGCATTCCACCCGAATATTGATGAGGATAGTCATTCAAACGTTCTTTGGCGTTTGGAATTCCCACCATACCAAGCAATTCTGCCGCGCGTTCCCGCGCCTGTTTTTTGGTCATGCCGACGTGGAGCATCAACGGCTCTTCGAGCTGGCGACCGATGGTTAAAACGGGGTTGAGCGAGGTCATCGGGTCCTGGAAAACCATGCCAATCTGCGCTCCGCGCACATGACGGATTTCTTCGCTTGACATTTTCAAAAGATCCTGGCCGAAGTAATATGCTTCCCCCGCAGTCACTTTTCCGGGAGGGGACGGAATAAGTCCCAACACAGAAAGCATGGTCACGCTCTTGCCACACCCACTTTCACCTACCACCCCCAGCGTTTCCCCTTCTTTCAAACCAAAAGATACACCATTCACAGCATGGACGATACCGTCCGGGGTCTTGAATTGTGTTTCAAGCCCTCTAATATCTAACAAGAGATCAGGCATCCGCGAGGTCCTTTTCTTCGTTGGGATAAATGCAAAGACTTGACTTGATCACCGTCTTCACGGCGATCAAGTCAAATCCGTTCTTATATCTAAAACTTCCTGTAACCAATAAATGGGCTTACAATACTGTAAGCGAGTAAATTATACCTAATTCTTTTAGGGCGTCAACATGGCTACCCTCAGAGCGCGCAAAACAATCAATTTATTATAAAAAACACTACTTGAGAACTGGTTAAAAACCAATACCAGAGTACTAATTTCCTCCGTTGGCCACCTGTCCTAAAAACAATGGGCAGATTGATACAACCTTCAAATAATTGACAAGTCCTTCCACCTAAAATAGAATCAAATCGACATCAATTCGACCTTTTCAAGGAGTCTATTATGCTAAAAGAATTCAAGGACTTTGTCATGCGCGGCAACGTGCTCGACCTGGCTGTGGCTGTCATCATCGGCGGCGCATTTGGGAAGATTGTCGGTTCACTGATCAACGACATCATCATGCCGCTGATTGGGCTGGTGATGGGCGGCGTTAACTTCAGCGAGCTTTCCATCACCGTCGGTGAGGCGGTGGTCAAATGGGGCGCATTCGTCCAAACCGTTTTGGACTTCCTCGTCATTGCCTTCGTCATCTTCCTGATTGTGAGGGCGGCGAATAAGATGAAGAAAGCGCCCGCGCCCGCTGCGCCCGCCGCACCGACCACCAAGGAATGCCCGCACTGTTTCTCGACCATTTCCATCAAAGCCACGCGCTGCCCGAATTGCACGTCGGAGATTAAGTAAACGGGTAGACAAGTAAACAGGTAAAAGTCTCGCAAGGTTTTGGGGAGCCTTGCGAGACTTTTTGATTCAGCGTTTATAATGCCCGCATGGATTTTTTGAACAAACTCAACCCGCAACAACGCCAGGCTGTGACCGCGCCCGATGGACCCGTTTTGGTGGTGGCTGGACCTGGCTCCGGCAAGACCCGCGTGCTGACCCAGCGCATCGCCTACCTGATTGCCTCCGAGGGCGTACGCCCGTGGCAGATTCTCGCCGTCACATTCACCAACAAAGCCGCCAAAGAGATGGACAGCCGTGTGCAAGCCATGCTCAACGAACAGGCAACCGAGGGCATGATGCTCGGCACTTTCCATTCGATTTGCGCGCGGATTTTACGGCGCGAGGCTGACCACCTGCCGCTTCAATCGAATTTTGTAATCTTCGATTCAGATGACCAGGAACGGCTGACCAAGACCATCATCAAAGAGTTCAACCTGAACGACAAGTTGTACCGCGCCAGCAGTATTCACGCCACCATTTCGCGCGCGAAGAATGAATTGATTCTGCCTGATGACTTCCCGATCAACACTTACCGCGATGAAGTGGTCAAGCGGGTTTATACAGAATATCAGAAACGATTGATTGCCAGCAACGCCGTGGACTTCGACGACCTGCTGGTTTACACCGCCCGCCTGCTGGAAGAGAATCCCGCCGTCCGCGACAAATACGCCCAACGCTTCCGTCATGTTCTGGTGGACGAGTTTCAAGACACAAACATCGCCCAGTATGCGCTGGTCAAGCAATTGGCTTCGCATCACAAAAATATCTTTTGCGTCGGCGATCCCGATCAGAGTGTGTATGGTTGGCGCGGGGCAGACTATCGCAACGTGCGCCGCTTCGAGCAGGACTTTCCCGACGCGCAAGTGATTCTGCTGGAAGAAAACTACCGCTCGCGCCAGAACATTCTCGATGTGGCGATGGGCGTGATTGACCGCGCCGCAAACCGCCGCAAGAAACGCCTGTTCACCGACCGTGGCGCGGGCGAGAAAATCATCTACCACGAAGCCTACAACGACTACGACGAAGCCGCCGTCGTTGCCGAAACCGTTTATCAACTGACCAAGACCCGGCAATTTGAGCCGGGCGAATGCGCCGTGATGTACCGCACCAACGCCATGTCCCGCCTCATCGAAGAAGCCTTCTTGCAGGCGCGCCTGCCCTACAAACTGGTGGGAGCGCAACGCTTTTACGGACGCCGCGAAGTGAAGGATGTGATTTCATTTATCCGCCTTGTCCACAATACGGCAGACGAAGCCTCGCTGGGGCGGGTCATCAACGCCCCGCCGCGCGGCATCGGCGAGAAGACCCTGACTACCCTTTACATGGTCGCCCGCCAAAACGGACTCACCCCCGGCGCGGTTCTGATCGACCTGGCTCGCGGAGCGGCTTCCCCGTTCTACAAATCCTTCACCGGGCGCGCCGCCCTGCCGCTGGCAGACTTCGGCGGAATGCTGGCGAACTGGGTTGCCTTCGCCGCCACAGCCACCATCCCCGAACTCTTTGACCGCATCCTCAAAGATATCAACTACAAGGAATACATCGTCGAGGATGAATCGGAAGAAAGCAAGGAACGCTGGGAAAACGTGCAGGAGTTGAAGCGGCTGGCAATGGAATATTCCACCGGCACGCTGGACGAATTCCTCGAACACGTCGCTCTCGTCGCCGACCAGGACACCATCACCGATGCCAACGCCCCCACCCTGCTCACGCTCCACGCCGCCAAGGGACTTGAATTCGGCGCGGTCTTCATCGTCGGCTTGGACGATGGCATCATCCCGCACAGCCGCTCCTTCGATGAAGTCGAACAGATGGAAGAAGAGCGCCGCCTGTTTTATGTCGGCATCACCCGCGCCAAAGACAAACTGTATTTAATCCGCGCCCTGCAACGTGGCGGACGTGGCATGGCGGAATCGACGATGGAATCGCGTTTTCTGGAAGACATCCCCGCTCATTTGGTGGATGGAAAATCCCGCAGCGGACGACCCACCCGAAGCGGATTCTCCTCCGCCCGGACTTTATCGAGCGACCGGTGGACGGCTTCGCCTGCCAAGCCCAAGCCTGCTTCCGTCATCCAAAGCCGATACCCCGCCGGGACTCGCGTGCAACACCTGCTCTGGGATGAAGGCACGGTCATCGAAAGCCGCCTGCAAGATGGCGACGAAATCCTGACGGTTCAATTTGCGTCGGGCGTAAAGCGGCTGGCGGCAAGCATTGCCAACCTCAAAATTTTATAACGTGTTCATCCGCATCCTCTACTTTGGATTCAAAATCTACTGCTTCCTCTTCCGCCCCATCCGCATGGGCGTGCGGGTGGTGATGATTCAAGACGGCAAAGTCTGGCTGGTGCGGCAGACCTATGTGCCGGGCTGGTACCTGCCCGGCGGCGGATTGAAAAAAGGCGAAACGCTCGAAGAAGCCGCCCGCCGCGAAGCCCGCGAAGAGACCGGGGCAGAATTGGGTGTTATCTCACTCTTTGGCACGTACTCCAACTTCACCGAATGGAAGAGCGATCACAACATTCTTTTCCTGTGCCGCGAATTTGAATTCAAAAACAAGCCCGATGGCGAAATTGCCGAACTCCGCGCCTTTGCGCTGGATGACCTGCCCGACGGACTTTGGCTCGGTCATCGCCGTCGGCTGGAGGAATATCAGGCGGGAATCCACAGTCCGCAGTTTGGGACGTGGTAAATATAGACGACATTAGTCATTATTAAACGGCTAAAGTCGTCACTGTATCCGGGGGGGTATGGTTGGTAAAATGAGTCGAAATCTTTATTTGGAGAATTATCATGACCGACACTATGAAAATCGTCATTCCGATGGCGGGCTGGGGAACGCGGATGCGCCCGCATACCTGGCGCCCACAGGAGTGCTTTCGACCCACTCCCGCAAGAAGCCGTGGCTACCTGATCGCCG
>CAILWD010000348.1 GCA_903837815.1 uncultured Chloroflexota bacterium
AGTTTTAGAACCAAAGTTGACGAGGATGAGGGTTCTCCATTGCAAAATGGAGCCAATCTTGCAAAAAGAACTGACAAGTTTCCAGAACCTGTCAGCTCTGAACGAGAGAAAATCGAACAATCAGCGGAAGCCCTCCGGGTATGCCAAGCCCGTCACATCTTTCCCCTCCAAAAGATAACCCCGCTCTCAACACCCGCAGGCGACTGCGCGGACAAAGGGCATGGGATGGCAGAAAACAAAAAAGAGAATAGCAAGTAGAGAATAGTGAATAGTCAAGACGCTACTCACTAATTATCTAGTCTCTAGTCTCTAATCTCTAATCTCAAACTTCGGAGGACTCCCCTATGTGTGGAATCGTCGGATATGTCGGCCCGCGTGACGCGGTGTCGATTATTCTCAATGGCTTGAAAAGGCTCGAATATCGCGGCTATGACTCGGCTGGCGTGGCTGTCGTCAACAGCGACCAGATCGAAGTCAGGCGCGACGCGGGCAAATTGTCGCAACTCATCGACCTGGTGGTCAAATCTCCGCTGACCGGCGCCCCGGGCATCGGTCACACGCGCTGGGCGACTCATGGCGCGCCATCTGCCCGCAACGCGCATCCGCATGTCGGCAATACCGGGCGTGTTGTCGTCGTTCACAATGGCATTGTCGAAAACTTCCTCGAACTCAAGGATGAACTCACCAGCGAGGGCGTAAACTTCCTTTCGGATACCGACACCGAAACCATTGTTCACCTTGCAGAACATTTCCAGGCAGCCAAATCTGAAGGCGGGTTCGTCGAAGCGGCGCGGCACACCTTCCAAAAAATCGAAGGCGCGAACGTGGTCGTGCTGATGTCTGCCGACGAACCCGATAAAATCGTCACCGCCAGAATCGGCAACGCAGGCGGCGTGGTCATCGGCTTGGGCGAAGGAGAAAACTTCATCGCCTCAGACATCCCCGCCATTCTCGAACACACCCGCAAGGTCATCTTCCTCGAATCGCGGCAGATGGCAATCGTCACTCGTGACAGTGTCCGCATCGAAACGCTGGAAGGCAAGGAAGTCAAACCTGAAATCCACGTCATCGCGTGGGACGCCGTCGCCGCTGAAAAAGGCGAATACCGCCACTTCATGCAGAAGGAAATCCACGAGCAGGTGCGCGCCCTCACCGACACCCTCGCGGGGCGCGTCGACTTCAAAGAAGGTCGCATCCGCCTGCCCGAACTGAACCTGACCCCCGAAATCGCCAAACGCATCCAACGCATCTACATCACCGCCTGCGGCACGGCGGCATATGCGGGCATGGTCGGCAAAACGCTGATCGAAAAAATCGCCCGCATCCCGGTCGAAGTGGTCATCGGCTCCGAATTCCGCTACAGCGACCCGATCATCGACGAAAACACGGTGGTGCTTGCCATCTCGCAATCGGGCGAAACCGCAGACACGATCGCCGCAATGGAAGAAGGGCGACGCAAAGGCGGAATCGTCTGGAGCATCGTCAACGCGATTGGATCACAAGCCATGCGCGTCTCGAATGGAACCATCGCCATGCAAAGCGGACCCGAAATCGGGGTGGCTTCGACCAAGGCATTTACCACGCCTTTGGTGGATCAATACATGCTGGCGATTTTGCTGGCTGACTTGCGCGGCACCATCGACGACAAAACCCGCCGTGAGTTGGTTGCCGACCTGCGGCTGATCCCCGACCTGGCTGGGCGCGTGCTGGATACCGAACCCGAAATCGAAAAGGTTGCCCACGCGCTGAAAGACATCGGCGGCTGTCTCTACCTCGGGCGCGGAATCAACATGCCCATCGCCTACGAAGGCGCGCTCAAACTCAAGGAAATTTCCTACATCCACGCTGAAGGCTACCCCGCGGGCGAAATGAAACACGGACCGATTGCCCTGATCGACGAGGAAATGCCCGTGCTGTGCATCGCTCCCAAAGACCCCTGGCACGAAAAGATGATCTCGCAGATTCAGCAGGCAAAGGCGCGTAACGGACTGGTCATCGCCGTCGCCACCGAAGGCGACGAACTCATCGCGGGCATGGCAGACCATGTGTTGTGGGTCCCCGAAGCCCCGTGGATGCTCTCACCCGTCATCACCGTCCTGCCGCTGCAAATGCTGGCGTATCACATTGCCACCATCCGCGGGCTGGATGTGGACCAACCCCGCAACCTCGCCAAGAGCGTGACGGTGGAGTAAAGCAGAG
>CAILWD010000349.1 GCA_903837815.1 uncultured Chloroflexota bacterium
CGGAACAGCGGCAAACCCGGGTGTGGCTCGCAGGCGGCGGGTCGCTTCCAGACCGTCCATCTGCGGCATTTGAACATCCATCAATATGAGATCGGGCGCAAGCTTATTTGCGAGGAAAAGCGCCTCATTGCCATTACGAGCGACGGACACTTGATAACCTTTATATTCCAGATAATCTTTGAGTAAGGCGATATTTCCCTCGTTGTCCTCCGCCAGAAGGATACTGTTTTTTCCCTTGGGAACGGCGATGACTTTACCGGCCTTTTCCTGCCCCCTGTCGATGGCTGGGGATTCACGCTCTTTCGTTTCGGTTTTTTCCGTCCATGGAAAAATCGTGGTAAAGCAACTGCCGCTGTTGACCTCGCTTTCCACTTCAATGGCTCCGTTGTGCATTTCAATGAGTTTTTTCACCAGCATCAATCCCAGCCCCGTTCCTTCGTATTGGCGGTTTAGGCGGCTGTCCAACTGAACAAAGGGTTGAAATAATTTTTTTAGGTCGTCGGGCGCGATGCCAATGCCAGTATCTCTGACGGAGAATCTCGCCTGACCCCGCTCGGCATCCGTCTGCACTTCCAGCCAGACCTTTCCTTTTTCAGGGGTGAACTTGATTGCGTTGTTGAGCAGGTTGACTAAAATCTGCTTGAGGCGTCTCCGGTCGGCGTAAATTACGGAAGTGGATGAGGAGAGGGAATATTCCACGTCGATGGATTTCTTCTGCGACACTTGCTTGATTAAACTTAAAGCCGACAGACAGGCCTCGTTGATCGAGACGTTTTCAAATTGAAGGTCGAACTTGCCGGCTTCAATCTTGGATACGTCCAGGATGTCGTTGATCAATTTTAGCAGATGCTCTCCGCTGGCCTGTATCAGTTGAATATCCCTGGTCTGTTTTTCGTTGAGTGGGCCGCGCATTCCCGCCAAAAGCAATTCTGAAAAACCCAAAATTGCGCTTAACGGAGTGCGTAGTTCATGGCTCGTGCTTGCCAGGAATTCATTCTTGGTCTGGTTGGCGTAAATAAGCTCGGCGGTGCGTTCCTGTACCCGCGTTTCCAGTTCTGTGGCATAGTTTCGAATGGTTTCCTCGGCCTGTTTGCGTTCGGTGATATCCACCATCACAGCGTGGGATTCGGTGACGCCTTCGAAACAGGAGGCTTCCAAATGCGCCCAGCGCGATTCGTTGCCCTGGTTCAGGAATTCCAATTCGCAAGACTTTTTGCCCGAACCCGACTGCAGAGTGTCAAGAAAAGTTTTATAGGCCGGACGATGCGCTTCGGAAATAAACCTGCCTAGTTGCTTGCCGATGAGGTTGCCGCGTTCGGCCCCCAGCAGTCTTGTCCCCGAAAGATTGATCTGGCGGATTGCGCCGTCCTGCCCGAGCGTGAAATAACCCGCTGGGGCAAAATCATACAAATCGGCATATTGATGCAGCGCCACTTCTGTTTCTGCCCGCATTCGCATCAATTCTTCGTTTTGCATTTCCAGTTCGATCTGGTGTACCTGCAATTCGTGAACCAGCCGTAGTGTTTCCACTCCGGTCATGGTGGAATCGAGGTTGTTGGCAAGTTTTGCCTCCGCCTTGCGGCGCAGTTCTGTTTTTGCCTCTGGCTCGTCTGATTTTTTTTTCATGGCTATTCTTTCTTCTCGATCAGTTCGCGCAGGCGTTCTTCCTTGGCGCGTAGTTCCATTTCCAGCTCTTTTAATGCAGTGATGTCGGTAAAGGTGATGACCACGCCGTCAATCATATTTTCATAGGTGCGGTACGACTGGATGCGCGCCATGTACCAGGATCCATTGTCCAGCGCTACCTGTCTCTCTGTGCTGGCCAGCGTGCGCAGAACCTCGCGCACTTCCTGCTCCATTTCAGGGTAGAACAATTCAGAGGCAATGTCGGTGATGGGGCGTCCCACATCCCCGGCGATCAACTTCGTCACCCTGGCAGTCTGGGTGGTAAAACGCCGCACACGCAGGTCATTATCGAGGAACAAGGTGGCGATGTTGGTGCTGTCGAGCAGATTCTTCATGTCGTTGTTGATGTGCGAGAGTTCGTCCACCTTCGATTGCAGTTCGTGATTAACCGTTTGCAATTCCTCGTTCAAGGATTGCATCTCTTCCTTGGAGGTGGTCAACTCTTCATTGGTAGATTGCAGTTCCTCATTGGTCGACTGTAATTCCTCGTTTGCAGATTTCAGTTCTTCCTGCGAACTCTGCATCTCCTCGCGGATGGTCCGCGCTTCCTGACTCACCTTCTCCACCTGCTGTTCCAATTCTGCGATCTTTCTCGCAGGATTCGCCCTTGTCTGCGATGAAGGCTTGCCCGCCGCTGTTTCCGCCGGAGCGGCGACATCCATAAAGACGATCATTACCATGCCGAGCAGGGCTTCTGGATCTTTAAGCGGCTGAATAAAAACCTCCGCCGTTTGCGTGCCTCCGTTTGTGCCGATGGTCAAATTTTTGAGTACCACAACGGTCTTCTTTAGTAATGCGTTCTGGAATGCGCTCAGCAATTCGTAGCGCAGACCTTCACGCGCCATGGCAAAGATATTCCAGTTGGCATTGCCGGCCGCTGGCTCCAGATATTTGCCCGTGCGCCCGCTGATGTAGATAATGTCGCCCTTCTCGTTGGTCACCACCGCCGCCGGGGAATAGGTTTGCAGCAACAATTGGTCTGCCAGTGTTTTTAAATTGGCGACTGGCTTTGCTATCTTTGTATTGTGAGTGGGCGGCGGGGAGATAAACGCAGAGGGGAAGTCTACAAGTTCCGCCGCCAATGGCGAATCAGTCCGGCGGTACAGGCACGGCTTTCCTCCATCCGTCAACGGGTTGAACAAGTTGTTGAATGTCCCAATCGATTCGGCGCTTCCCAAAAACAAGACTCCGCCGGGTTTCAGGCTGTAATGAAAAAGCGGAAACAGTTTCTTTTGCAGGTCGGATGTCAGGTAGATCAGCAGATTGCGGCAGGAGAGGATATCCAGTTTGGTGAAGGGCGGGTCCATGATGATGTTTTGCGGCGCGAAAATCACCATCTCACGGATTGGTTTTGCCACCCGATAACCGCGCTCGGTCTGGATGAAGAAACGGCTCAGGCGTTCGGGCGAAACATCGGCGGCGATATTGGCCGGGTAGGAGCCGTCACGCGCCTTTTCCACTGCCTGTGAGTCGAGGTCGGTGGCGAAGATTTGAAGGGTCACGTTTCTCGCGGGCTTGAGAGCTTCCAATGCTTCTTTGAAAAGGATCGCCAGCGAGTAAGCCTCTTCGCCCGTGGAACATGCCGGAACCCAGGCTCGCAGGTTCTGGTTGGGCGCGCACCCAGAAATCAGAGCGGGCAGCGCCTCTTTTTTGAGATGCTCCCATGCGGCGGGGTCGCGAAAGAAATTGGTTACGCCAA
>CAILWD010000350.1 GCA_903837815.1 uncultured Chloroflexota bacterium
GCTTCACCATCGAGATCAAAAAAACCACCAACCCCATCCAAAAGCCATTTTGCGAATTGATCCGCAAATACAATATGCAGGATAAGGTGCTGGTGGCGTCCTTCAAAGATGACGTACCACTACTGAGAGTTTTCTACCCTGATAATATTCCCGTTTGCATCGATAACTATTTTGTCATAAAGCATCTTGAGCACCCGATTAACTTGCACGGGATCGCCTTGCTCGATCGCCCGGGCTACATCGTCTCCCAGGGATATTAGGGTATTGATGGCATCCTGGCGGGCGTTCGATTTCCTAACTCCTGGCAGGCCGGCTTTCTCGGCCGCCTGAATTGCTTCAATTTCTGCATCCACTGGGTCAAGCAGGCGGGCGAATTCATCAAGATCGAATAATCCGCGCTTATAAGCATCCCCTAAGCGCTGGCGCTGCGCGCGTAACTCGTCCAGACGGACATAATCCAGCCCAGGCATCTCCTGGTGCATATTTTCGGGATGTCTTATAGATTCGACCACCAGCGCCGCCACGCGCGGCAAAAGCGCGTCGTCCCGTACGCTGACGTGATCGGTGTACCCCTTGGAGCAACTCCATTGATAGTAGGGCTGTTTGCGCCTTACCTTTACCTGGCGATTTGGCGCAGAGCCACGTTTGCTGCGCCAAACAGGTGCTCCGCAAACGTGGCAGTATAGTAATCCTGATAAGTGCGCAGATTTGCGCCCTTTGTATTGGGGGGTTCGGCGCGATATTTCGGCCAGAATGGCCTGGTGGGTTTCATCATCCCATAGCGGGATATGTTTACCGCGGGCCAGTATTGGCTTACCTGGCCCAGACCGACTTTTTCCGGTGCGAGGGTCCAGCTTGTGGCGCTTTCGTCCCCACTGGACGTATCCTGCATAGAATGGATTAGAGAGCGTGCGGCGAACAGTGGTTGGGTGCCAATGCGATGTGGTCTTATTCCACCTCGTGCCCGGAAGCGGAGCACCCATTTTATCCAGCTCTGCGGCAATCGTCTGTATGGATACGCCGGCCAGGAGTTGATCTTTCATGTATAGCACCCACCGGGCCATCTCCGGGTCTTGTTCTGGCACCGCGTTGCGATCTGTTTCCCTGCCCAATGGTTTGCGATACCCCATCGGAATAAGCTGCGGCAGACCCTTATTTAAGATGCGCAACGGCATCTGCGTCAGGTATTTACGGCGCAGGTTGGCAACCTGCGCCTGGCTGATGATCTGGTTCAGGCCTTGGATGGTGAAGGCCGTATCGTTGGTGTAAGGGGAAAACTCCGCGGGATTCTGCGGCTCGAGCGGCTGTGCCACGGAGTAGAGCTGGACGCCGTAATGGCTGAGCGTGCGGCTCACCGGCTCGAGCAGGCTGCGAAACCGGTCGTACTCCGCCATCACCACCACGTCAAACTTCCCCGCCTGGGCGTCGTCGAGAAGTTGCTTTAGCTCTGGGATGGCTTTCTCCGCATCGGACAGATTGACCCAGCGGGTGCGGCTCTCGCCTGCGACGATGTAAGGGTCGACGGTTTCCTGCCAGCCCTTTTCTTCGCCGACGCGCCGGCAGCGCTCCTCCTGCTCAGGGAGCGAGTATTTATCTTCGGCGGCCTGGGCATCCGTGGAGACGGCGGCCCAGATGGCATAGCGGATGGGGGTACTCATTTTATCGATACGATGCGCTTTCTATTCCGAGATAGCAATCAGCATTTGTGTATATTTCCGTTCCAGCTTTGGGCAGGAATATTGCGAATGTTGACGATGAGTTGGGGCGGATCACATCCGAGTTAACAAATCCGGTCGTGGTTGCCAGGTCGTTGCCGGCTGAATCGCGCAGAGTGACGCGCAACTCTACAGCGCCAATATCGCTGTTTCCAATGTTGCTCACCGTGCCAGAAAACTCCCAGTTGTAAACATCTTGCAGGCAGCCCCACTCACCGATTTTCACATCCTTTTTCGCCATGCTAAAGCCGGGGATAAAACCCAGGATCGCACACAGATAAAGAACAAGCATGACTCCCAGGAGAATGCCGGAAAATTGCAGCAACGCACCCATTGATTTATCTGTTCTTGGCGTGGTTTGGGTAGTTTCGGTACCGCCGGAAGCCATCATATCGTCTGAAAACTCGGGAAGTTGAATGACTTGTCCACAGGTTTTGTAATTAGGGCAGACATAAAACTGCTTGCCTTTATCTTCGCCGCCCGTGGAAGTTTTGACCTGCATAGGCAAATTACAGACCGGACATGTTTTTTCGATTTTATTCATGGGTTACGATCTCCTTCCCTGTATTTTATTCCTATCGCGTGCGCATTTCTGCGGCGCTGGGGCAATCGATCGTGTCATGCTCGATGCTCCCGCAAAACTGGCATTCACACGGCGGCAACGGGCGCTTATCGGGCCAGATGCGCTCTAGCGGGCCCCAGATGACACTACGAAGGACGTACAGCCATCCAGTCATGGTTTATGCTATTGCGCTCAATTTGTGCTGACGATAGCCCATCATCAGGGCTACGCAACCGATATAAGTAGGGATGACGTAAATAAATAATGGGACAATCGTTGCAGTGATAAAAGCCGCAATCGAAACCATGAGCGTGCCGATTGCCATCGTGCGTATGACCCTCGGGGTGTTGGCGTGTGAGACTGGGTCAAGTCGCAAGGGATTGCGTAATAGGTTGCTGGGTTGCTTAAGAATCTCTTGACCGGTAACATGCTGCAAGGTCATGTCCAGGCCGATGCTGTCATCGTCTATCTGACTGAGCAGGTATTCAATGCGGTGACGTTGCTGATCGTTCATTGTGCTATACTCAAATTAGAAAGGATGCTCTATTTATGGAAACTGAAAAGAAAAATAAAACTTTGATGTACGGTAAACCGGGCGAATACAGCGTCTCTGTGACAATCAACGATGGAACCGGTCAGGTTACTGAAACGTCACGCAAATTGATTGTAATAAGTGACCCGTCTTTGAAAGTGAATTCGTAACCGGCATGAAATGTTCTGAATGATTGCACATCACGAACAAAATCAGCGGCCTGACACCCTTTTGGCCCAACTGGTGTCATATTTGGTTCAGAACTAAGCATAAAAATTAGCTGGCTTTTATCTCGAAAGACATAAGTAGATTTCGGAGTATTAGCTTCTCCGAGCATGTCTTTTATTTTTCGTTCGTGATGCTTTGCCATTGCCTGCATGGTTTATTCATCCCTTCCCCCGTGGAGGGGATTTTATTTTAACAATGGGGAAACATAAGGTGGGGCGAACAGCCCAAGAATCAGCGCCAAAGCAGCATAGCCTACCATAACACCGCCGACAACCAAAAGAGCATTATTGACAGCCGTTCTTTTGACAACATCATCGATAAGCACAGGAATTACAACGCGGACAATTAAAACTACTATCCCTGGAAGAAAAGCCATCGCGGCGATGTATCCATAATCTCCACCATTCATATCGTTCCCCCCTTCACCCTTTTACCTTTTGCATGTTTCCACCGGGAGCCCTGCGCTGCTGCATTTTTAGGGCTGTTTCCAGCATATCGATGGTGTCCTGGATTGTCTCTTCATCCGCACCTTCCAGCCTGTTCAATAGTTCGCGCTTTTTCGGAGATAGGTCGCTGTTGCGCGTCGGCAGGATGCCGGCTGCCTGAAATACCGTTTCGACGGGGAGCTTAAGGGCTTTGGAGATGGCTTCGAGCGTTTCAGGAGACGGTTTGCGTTCGCCGCGAAGAATACGACTAACTATCCCCTGGTCTTTCTTCATAGACCTAGCTAAATCTGCCGGGGACATTTTCCGTTCTGCTAATTGAGAGTTAAGCCAGTCAACAAAACTTGTCATCAAGCAAGATATTAGCATACTACTCCTGACCATCTGGCCTTGTAA
>CAILWD010000351.1 GCA_903837815.1 uncultured Chloroflexota bacterium
CAGGTTGCCAATGAGACCCGACGAACTGTTTATCGCCTCAAACATGAGTTGCTATCTGACTATTTGCGTCAGCAACTCAAGTCGCCTGCTATTCATATGACTTTTGCGTAAGTCCTAATTATTATACTGCATTGAGGAAAGAGGTGGGATTGCCTCATATCTCCATGACACAGCCAGATTTATTTTCTCTCGAGAAGTCTATTTTTTCATCATCCCCCGATATTCCAAATAGGCTGTCACTCCGTTAATCCAGTTTTGCAAGCCGTCCACGCGAATGGAAGCTTCGTCGCAATTATTGAAAATACCACCGCCAAACTCGTCCGTTATTTCATCAGAGAAGGTCCAGTTGCAATCGTTGGCTGGGATTTGTCTCGCGCGAACAAAGGTGACAAAGGCGCGGATTTCAGGATCAAGCCATTCATTTTCCAAAGTCGAAAGACGGAAAGCCTGAGCCAGCGCTGCAAGCCCTTCGAGTTTCGTCGCGCTGGAGATGGATGTATTTTTGGGATTCAACGAACGGACTTCACCCGCACTGATGGTCTGGGCGATTTTCTCCGCGTAGGCTTGGTCCGCCTTCGAAAGCGAATCCAACTGCGCGAGTTTGCCGAAAGCGTAGGCGTGCCAGTGGTCTTCTGTCACCGGCTGTGAAATCAAATCGTCATTGACCTCCCGCGCCCGTGCCAGCCAGAACTCGTTACCGGTCATGTCGTACAGGTCGAGGAGGGCAAGCAGGCTTTGACTGGCGGCATGGGTCATGTAGAAGTCAGAGTCCGCCGAGGCGTTGAAGTACGGGTCGAGCGCGTAATAAAATCCGCCGTCGGGTTTGCGCATGGCGAGGATGAAATACCCCAGTTCGATTGCCGTGCCGAGCAGGTCCCGTTCTTGCAGAGAAAAATCACCCGCTGCCTGCCAGCGCTTGTAGATGGTATCCACCGTCAGCGCCGCCCCGCCAAGCGGACAAATCCCCTCGGCGAAGAGACAAGTCCCGCGAAAGCGTTCCGGGTCGGTCACCAGCGCTTCGAGGTAATGGTCGAGGGCAAGGTCGCCGGCTTTGCAATATTCCAAATCCTTCGAGACGCGGCAAACGGTGTAGAGCGCCCCCGTCCCAGATATCAGGCGGACGTGCGAGGGAGAGTACGCCCGCTCGCCGGTCATAAAATCCACCTGGTAGGAGAGTTCGCCGTTGGGCAATTGCTGGCGCACAAGATAGTCACCGGTGGCAATGACTGAGTCTTTCAGGTCGCCGTTGGGAATGGGGAAGGTCTTCGGCAAACGGGCGGGCGGTTGGGTTTTTGTGGGAATCGCTGTGACAGGCGGGGGGGTGGGCTGGGTTTCCCTCTGACTAAAAAAGAAGAAGCCCGCCAACGCGAGCAAAATGACGATGGCGAGCAGGGTTTTTCCGCGAGACATCAGCGCCTCTTTTTCAAGTGTTCGTTTAGATCACGCAGCGAAAGTTGTTCCAGCGACGAGACGGTGATGTCGCCCTGCACACCCATCTGCGCCGTCAGCGGGTTTGGCACGCCGACGACAAAAATCCCGGCGCGGCGGGCGGCTGTCACCCCGTTGACTGAGTCTTCAAAGACAACCGCTTCACCCGCCTGGACTTTCAACCGTTCGAGCGCCTTGAGAAAAATATCCGGGTAGGGTTTTGACCTGCCCGACTGGACATCATCCTGACAGACGACGTGGTCGAAATAACCAAAGATGCCAAGCCGTTTCAGATGCGTATCCACCCATGAATGCGTGGAACTGGAACCGACGGCAACCCGCACCCCGCTCTCTTTTGCCTGCCCAATCATATCTGTGACCCCGGGCAAAATCGGGCTATTATGAATCATCTCTGCGTGCTCTTTTCGATGACGCGCCCTCAAGGAGGCAAGATCAAGCCGTCCCTGCGAAATGGAGGAAAGATGGGTCGCAGCATCGAAATCTGAGATGCCCCAGCCGCCAATCGTCTTCGCCCATTCATCCACCGGCAATTCAAACCCATGCTCACGATAGATGGACTGCCAAACCGTTACCTCGGGCGTCTCGGTATCGAGAATCAACCCGTCGAAATCGAAAATCAAAGCCTTCAACATTTATGGATACCGCCTCACAAAATCGGCAATTGCCTCCCACATTTTCAGGTCGCCTTTGCCATTGGATAAGATATTCTCAAGCATGTTCGCCAGCGGAGGTTTCATCGACAGGTATTCGCGTTGGGCTTCCACTTCGGTGGCAAAAAAACGGGTATGATCCATCCAACCGCGAATACTGCACGAAACCGCAAAAAAACTCTCCCCGCGTTTAAGGGTCAGGCGCGCGCCTTGCTCGTGTTCCTCATCGCGCAAAATGATCCCGCCTTCCGTGCCCTCGCCGCCAGTGGTGTCGCCGTCATTGTATACAAACCAATTACTCATCGATGTCCATTCTACTGATGCGCGAAGGCTGCGCGTTCACATTGACGGGAACCGTCCGCGCCGGCTGTCCCTCCTTGATCAAACGCGCAAGGTGCTTCACCATCACCGCCTGACGGGGCAAAGCCTTCGCGCCCAGGTCTTCCAAAACAGGCTCGAGCCAGGTTTGATAGGAGCGCACATTTAAGTATACCCGACGCCCGCCGCGTTCTGCCAGACTCGATACCAGCATCGAAATTCGCCCGCCGACGTGGTTTTCATCGGGGTGAATCAAAGGGGTCAGCACAATGCCGTACATCCCCGAAGCGACGCTTGCGTAGCACTTGGAATTTTCCGCGTGAACAAAGCCTGCCAGGCGGCGCGGCGCAGGTTCGATGGGATGGAGAAGCGGCGGCACGATTTGATGGTGGATACTCTGCACTGCGGGCAGGTCAAGCGACTGCGCCCGCCTCCATCCCCCGCCCGAATCTGGTCCCTCTGCCCCGATGCCGGTTACATCCCAAAGCCTTTGGCGCGCATACACCGAAAAGCCCGCCATGCGCAGCGCGGGAAAAACGTCGCTGGTTTCATCCACTTCGGCGGTTACGTGGAAAACGCCCCAAGCGCCAGTCTGCGCCGCAAGGTGTTCGATCAACGCCGGTAATTGCGCGTCGCTCAAACGGTAAGACGGCGCAAGGTACAGCAATTTTGCAAACGGCTCGCCAACCGTGTGGATGACCCCGCCCAACAGAGCCGTCTCGCTCCCGTTGGCAATTGCCCCGTACAAATGCCGCGACGGATTGATATACGCCAGCAGTCCCACCGCTCCCAGCGGATGTCCGCGAGTCAGGGCGCGCGTGCTGTCGAGCGTCAACACATCGTTGCGGTGTCGCGCGATGACGGGAAGATCGAGAAGGTCGAGCGGGCGGATCGTCATGGTTTATATTTCGTCGTTGCGAGCCGCGTTTGCTGCGGCGAAGCAATCTGCCATGCTGGGAGATTGCTTCGGGCGAAGAACACGCCTCGCAACGATATTTTACCCCGCCAATGAAACAAAATACTGATGGAATCTGGTGTCGTCTGTCAGTTCAGGGTGAAAAGAAGTGGCAAGCAGGCGTCCCTCCTGTGCGGCAACGATGCGCCCATCTTCGAGAGCGGAAAGTACCTTCGCCTGTCCATACACCGACTCGATGATCGGCGCACGGATGAAAACCGCGTGATAGGGATGGTCTGTGCCGGAGGCTTTCTTCAACCCTTCGATGTCGAGGTCGGTCTCGAAAGAATCCACCTGTCTTCCAAAGGCATTGCGTATCACTTTAATGTCCATCAAGCCAAGCAGGGGCTGGTCGGCTTTGGCATCCTTCGAGAGAAAGATGGCGCCGGCACAGGTTCCCCAAATGGCATGGGACTTGCCAAACTGGCGCAGCGGTTCCATCAAATCGTACGCGACGGCAAGTTTACCGATGGTGGTCGATTCGCCGCCGGGGATGATGAGTCCGCTCAAGCCGTCGAGATGTT
Source organism: uncultured Chloroflexota bacterium (assembly GCA_903837815.1). Classification (GTDB taxonomy): domain Bacteria; phylum Chloroflexota; class Anaerolineae; order Anaerolineales; family Villigracilaceae; genus Villigracilis. The sequence continues at coordinate 3,897 of CAILWD010000351.1, forward strand.
TTGGCAAACGGACTTCAATCGCCTCCACGCCGATTCGTTTCAGCATGGAAATATGTTCAGAAAAATCGCCCTGCAGGGCGAGGACGCCGATTTTCATGGCATGTATGCAGGTAGACAGGTACACAAGTAGACAAGTCGTTCGTATTTACCTGTCTACCTATCTACCCATTTACCTCTCCTACCAACCCCGCCCGGCGATCTTCTCGCCTTCGGGCATCTGCGACACGTTGCGTCCGACCATCGGCTCACCGAGATTCTTGCTGACTTCCGCGAGAATGCCGGCGTCCTTGTAATGGGTCACCGCTTTGACAATTGCCGCCGCGCGTTTGGCAGGGTCACCGCTCTTGAAAATACCAGAACCAACGAAGACGCCGTCCACGCCGAGTTGCATCATCAACGCCGCATCTGCGGGAGTTGCCACGCCGCCCGCCGCAAAGTTGACCACGGGCATACGTCCGAGTTCCTTGGTTTCCTTCACCAGTTCGTAGGGTGCGCCGATTTCCTTCGAGTAGCGCATGAGTTCTTCGTCAGCCATCGTGGTCAGGTGGCGGATGTCACCCAGCACGGTGCGAGCATGGCGGACAGCTTCGACCACGTCGCCGGTTCCAGCCTCACCCTTCGTGCGGATCATCGCAGCGCCTTCACCCACACGGCGCAGCGCCTCTCCCAAATTGCGGCATCCGCAAACGAAGGGCACTTTGAAGTTGTGCTTCAAAATGTGGTTGACCTCGTCAGCGGGCGTCAGCACTTCAGACTCGTCAATGTAGTCAATGCCAACCGCTTCGAGAATCTGCGCTTCCACAAAATGTCCAATGCGGCATTTTGCCATCACGGGGATGGTCACCGCATCCATGATCTTGAGAATCATATCGGGGTCAGACATGCGCGCCACGCCGCCGTCCGCGCGGATGTCGGCAGGAACGCGCTCCAGCGCCATCACCGCACACGCGCCAGCTTCTTCCGCGATCTTGGCTTGCTCAGCGTTCACCACATCCATGATGACGCCGCCCTTGAGCATTTGCGCGAGACCTTTCTTCTCAGTCCAGGTACCAGTCTTTTGTTCCATGTTGCACTCCTAATTTTTTGATTTTTCCATACGGTCATTCCGCAGGTGATTTACCTAAACAAACCTGACAGGTTTTCAGAACTCCCCACCACTCCGTCAAATCTTTTATTCAATAGTGGCTGCTATAACAGGTCGCGATGAAACCTGTCAGGTTTTATTGTGTGCGTTAGATTCTAGGACAAAATTGGCATATGTTAAGAGCCAATAAATCAAATTAACTACCAGTCCAATTTTGACTATGGACGCCATTTGCCGCGAATTGTCTCTGTCCGTTCGCTCAGGTTGATGATATATTCACCAAGCCAATAGCGATTGGAGACATCAAAATGCGAATTCCACTCGACCGACAAAGCGAGACTCCGCTCTACCAGCAGATTGGGACCTACCTGCGTCAGGCGATTCTTTCGGGAAGTCTGACCGCCGATACACGCCTGCCAGCCTGTCGTCAACTGGCGCACGACCTTGGAGTGAATCGAACCACAATTGAAAATGCCTACGCCGAGTTGGAAGCGGACGGGCTGGTCTTCTCACGCATGGGCAGCGGCACGTACGTCCTGCCGCAAAATCCAATTCCAGCAATCCCCAAAAACAGCGATGCCGCCCTGCCGCTTTGGCAGCAAAGCCTTCGCTCCAATCACATCCTGCGCAAGTCCGATGTGGTGGATGACATGCTTGCCGCGGCGGGGCATCCGCACCCGATCAGCTTTGCCAGCGGCGTCAGCGACGCGCGACAATTTCCATCCGAAGAATTCCGCAAGATCATTCAAACCGTCATGCGCCGCGACCAGATTTCCGCGCTGGAATATGGCGAGCGCAACGGCTACGCTCCGCTGCGCGAGGGCATTGCCCACATCCTCGCCAGTCAGGGATTGCAGGCGCATCCCGAAAACGTCCTCATCACGGCTGGGTCACAGCAGGCGATTTTTCTCGCGGCGCAAGTTTTGCTGAAGCCAAATGACATTGTCCTCGTTGAAGACCCCACGTATTCATCAGCTCTCGATCTCTTCCGCACATTGGGATTTCAAATCGTCGGCATTCCGATGGATGGGCAGGGGATGCAGGTCGAAAAGCTGGAGACTCTCCTCCAGCAATATCACCCCAAGCTGATTTACACCATCCCGAATTTTCACAACCCGACAGGGACCTGTCTCAGCAGCGCCCGCCGCCGACAACTGATCGTGCTCGCAGACAGATACAACGTCCCGATTCTCGAAGATGATTTCGTTGGCGACCTGCGTTACGAAGGTCATGCCCAACCATCGCTCAAAGCGCTCGACCCTGGCGGACAGGTGATTTACGTCAGCACTTTTTCCAAAATGTTGATGCCTGGGCTTCGCGTTGGGTTTATCGTCGCCGATGGTCCCGTCTACGACAGCCTGCTCAACTTCAAACGCCTCAGCGATCTGGCAACTTCCACGTTAATTCAACGTGCGCTGGATGCTTACGTCACCGTCGGACGTTATCAAGCCTACCTGCATCGTTCCTGTCAGGTCTTCCGCAAGCGGCGCGACGCCATGCTCGAAGCCATTGACCGTCACCTGCCTCCAAGTGTTTCCTTCGACGCACCTAAAGGTGGCTTGTTCATTTGGTTGAAACTTCCCGCATCCATGTCAGCGGATAACCTGTTGACTGCGGCGTGCAAAGAGGGAGTTGCTTTCGCGCCTGGCAATTTATTCTTCACCGACGGCGTGAGCGGGGACGAATGGATTCGTCTCAACTTCGCGTCCCAACCAGCGGAAGACATCGAAGAGGGAATCAAGCGTTTGGGAAGTGCCATGCGTCGGACGAAGATTAGAAAATAATCCACACATCGAACAAACAACAAAACGCCTCGCCTTTCGACTACACGCAAGGCGAAGTTTCATTTACAGAGGGATTGACAAAAAAGTGAAAAAGAGTACAATTACTACAATGATACAATTAGTACAATATAAGGAAGGCGCATGACAGAAAAGAAACTCACCCTTAACCTCGACTTTCATTCAGGGCTTCCCATCTACACCCAAATCGTCAACCAGATACAAAGTCAACTGGCGAATGGGATTCTCAAGCCGGGCGACCAACTACCTACAGTCCGTGCATTGGCCTCGGAACTGAGAGTTAACTTCAACACCGTGGCGCGCGCATATCGTATATTGGATGAGGGAAGAATCATCTCCACTCAGGAAGGACGAGGGACGTACATCACCGAGATTCCGCAGCCAGAGGTCAGGGAAAGGCTGAGGCACGAGGCGCTGGCAGAACTGACGCAGCGTTTCATCAATGAAGCCTTGCGGCTGGGGTTTTCAGATCGAGAAATCAGACAGACGGTTAAAGATCGGTTGAGTTCAGGAAAAGAGACAAAATAGGAGCAAATCAAAATGAATACCAAATTTATGAAACCCATTGTTCAAAGCAAAAAAGATAACCAACACATTCCGCCCATTGCGGGATTTATCTTTGCCATCATTCTTATCGGGGCCATCAAGGTCGCGCTATTGCTGGAGACCAAGCACCTTCCAGACTTTACGATTGGCGCAGTTGTGCTGGCATTGACGGGCATCGCTACCTATTTTCTTTTTGCACTAAAGGTTGCCGCGCAATGGGAAAAAGTAGTCGTCCTACGGCTGGGGAAATTCAACGGGCTGAAAGGTCCAGGCTTGTTTTGGATTATCCCAATCGTGGACACCGCCGTGATGTGGATTGACCATCGCGTGGCAGTCACATCCTTCTCCGCCGAGAAAACGCTGACCAAGGACACCGTTCCCGTCGATGTGGATGCCGTGCTGTTCTGGGTTGTGTGGGATGCTGAGAAAGCCGCGCTCGAAGTCACAGATTACAACTCCGCAATTGCGTGGGCAGCGCAAACCGCCCTGCGCGAGATCATTGGACAGATGACTCTGGCGGATATTCTGGTTGGCCGCGCCACGATGGATGAGGAATTGCAAAAGATCATCGACGAGCGCACCACACCCTGGGGCATCACCGTTCAATCGGTGGAAATCCGCGATGTGGTCATTCCGCAAGTTCTGGAAGACGCGATGTCCCGTCAGGCTCAGGCAGAACGCGAACGTCAGGCGCGGGTCATCCTTGGCGAGTCGGAACAGCAGATTGCGGCTTCGTTTGCACAGGCTTCGCAGGCGTACGTCGACAATCCCACCGCCCTGCATCTGCGCGCCATGAACATGCTCTTCGAAGGCTTGAAGCAAAAGGGCGCGCTGGTCATCGTCCCATCTTCCGCAGTGGACTCGATGAACCTCGGCGGGCTGGGCGGCATGGTTTCGCTGGCGCAGAATAATTTACCGAAGGAAAAGTAAGGGCGCGGCAACGCTGCGCCCCAACGGGCGTTTCACGTGAAACGTTCGAAGGAAAGGAAAACAAAATGACAACAAAAACTACAACCATTATCACCCTCGTCCTGATTGGGCTGGCTGCGCTGGCGGGAGTTGCGCTGTGGAATCAACTTCCCGACCAGATGGCTTCCCACTGGAACGCCAACGACGAAGTGGACGGAACCATGCCCAAATTCTGGGGCGTGTTTATGATGCCGATTATCACGCTGGGAATGCTTGCCCTGTTTCTGGTGCTGCCCAACATTGATCCGCTCAAGGCGAACATCGCGCAGTTCCGCGAGAGTTTCAATCTCTTCATCCTGGTGATCGTGGCGTTCATGCTTTACGTCCACGCGCTGACTCTCGCCTGGAGCCTCGGCTATCAGGATTTCAAGATGAGCGCAGCAATGCTGCCGTTCATGGGCGTGCTGTTCATCGCCGTCGGCTGGATGTTGAAAAAGGCGAAGCGCAATTTCTTCATCGGCATTCGCACACCCTGGACTCTCTCCAGCGATGTGGTCTGGGACAAAACCCATCAACTCGGCTCGACGCTGTTCATGGCTTCGGGCGTGCTGGTAATCGTCGGCGGGTTCTTTGGCGGCACGACAGCCTTCTGGCTGATGTTCATTCCGCTGATTGGGTCGAGCCTGTTCCTTGTCGTGTACTCGTATGTGCTGTATCGCGGCGAGACAAAGGCATAACGTTTCATGTGAAACGCCCGAAAAACTGCCTCTGTAGCGGCTTCTGTTAAAAGTAACTCTTGAGTTTCCGCCAACAGGCAAGGAGATCGAAGTGGATGAAGAAATCAAACAATGGGAATGCCGCGTGGAGACCGTCGGCGCATTCTGGTCTGGAGTAAAAGCGGATGAATTGGAAGGACTTCTCAACGCATGGGGCGAGGAAGGCTGGGAGGTTGTGTCCACGCACATCATCGAGAATGCAAACAAGATCAACGTGATTGCCAAGCGTCCGTTGACCCGCGAGGTCATCCGCCGCCGCTCGATGCCGTCAACATTCGATTAGTTGAATCAGCCCGATGGGGTTGAGTAGTCACAGGATAAGCGGAAGATAAAATATATAGAACTAATGTTCTAATTCCAAAGATCAAAAAAAATCGGGACTGTCCTGAAAGCAGTCCCGATTTTTTTTTCATTCCTTCACAGGCGGCAACCCACTCACCATCGTTTCGTCCCCGTCAACAGTTTCTGATTCATCCTCTTCGCCGACGAGGAAAGCAACCGCATAACTCTTGTGCGCGTCCATGATCAAATCGAGGTGATGATTGGGACGATAATCGCTGACGGCAATCAGCCGCAAGGCGTTGGCAACGCGCGGGTTGTCCACCGCGACAAACTCACTCAGGTGACTTGGCGTATCGTAAAAGAAATCGCGCTTGAAGATGGTGTTCTTGTCGTCAAGGAAAATGCCAAGCGGATAGATGTCCACTTCCATCAAATCCTGGAAGAAATGCGTGCCGAAGGATGGCTCACGCGATGCGCCAACCGACTCGCCTGCCAGTTCAACCAGGGCATGGGTATTGTA
>CAILWD010000352.1 GCA_903837815.1 uncultured Chloroflexota bacterium
ATTTCTCCAGTTCCCTCTTCGATGAGCCGCAGTGGAAAATCACCGGGCGCATCGTTCTCCTTGTCCGCACCATTTTGCTCTACACGGTGATTGCCCCCAAACCCTTCGTGTTCGGCAAGGAAGTGGGCGCGTGGCTTCCGTATTTCAATTTTTTCAAACTCACCCCCCAGACTTACGCCTACAGCGCCTATGACGGCTTGGGGAACATCCTCGTCTTTGCCTGGGCGGGTTTGCTTCTTTTATCGGGAATTTTCTTCCTGTGGAATTTGATCCGCACCCGCAAGGCAGACCTCAGCCTCGCCTTTGCGTTTAGCCTGCTCTTCAACTTCCTCCTGCACCTCAATTACGGCTTCGAGCCTTTCCTCTACTCGCCCGATTGGGCATACGCGCTGATCTTCTTTGTGGGGCTTTCCCTTGCGCCGCTGGCAAAGAACCGCATTTTTCAAGCCGCGCTCCTTCTCTTTTTGATCCTGCTTGCTTATAACCAGGTCCAACTCTTCCAATTTATCCTCGACACGATCGCGCCTTTTTACCCCATGGGTGGTTGATGCTGAAATTCTTCAATGTCCGCATGGTCATTGCATGGCTGCTTTCCCTGCTGGCGGCATCTCTTGCCATCGGCTTTCTGGATGATTTTTATCAGGGGTTTTTGGAAATCCTGTTTCTGACGACCCTGATTCAGACGCTGGCGGGATTGCTGATCTATCGTCTGCTGGGCAAGGCAAAGCGACTGCCTCCCCTTGACCTGATTCCAACCCTCACTCTTTGCCTCACCCTAACAGCCTTTGGACTGTACCTGTTTGCCATGGCAAGCCGGTTCCCTCCGTTGTTCAACGATCAAGTTCTGCTCTTCAACAAAGGCACGTTCATCCCCTTTATTCTGGGTAATCTCATTGCGATTCCCTGTCTTGCCTGGGCACGAAAGCTCGTCAAAACTGGGGGCACAAAACAAACGTCAGCCTACCTCTTGATGAATAGAACCATTGTCGGAATCCTGCTGGCGGGCTTTTTCTTCGTCATCTACCTGATGCTTGCCTCCATTTTCAACCAGCCCGCCTTCGACGTGGACGACATCTTCTTCGACTCGGATGGTCTGCTGTGGCGAATGCGTTTCACCAGCGAGCTCTACCGCGATTATTACTGGCGTTCGGTGCATCCCTTTGTTTTGCTCATCATCCGCCCTCTGGTTTCTGTGACAGCGTTTTTCCTCAAAGGCGATACGTTGTATGCGGCGATGGCGCTGGTCGCTTTGTCGGGCGCTTTGTGCGTTTTCCTCGCCTGGTATTTCGTCAACCACATGACCAGAAATCCGCTCTACGCCTTGTTGATTGCCTCCCTGTTGGGCGTGTCTGCCTCGCATCTGGTCTTTGGTTCGTTGATCGAGACATACATCTTTCTCGCCGCGGTCATGTTGACTTTTCTTGTGCTGTTGCTCAAGGATAAACCCTTGCCCGCCCTCGTGCTGGCTGGGCTGCTCTCGTTTGGAATCACCATCTCCAATTTCGTCCAGACCGTCATTGCCTTTCTCTTCGCGAAGCGCGACTTCAAGCAGTGGGTAAAGTATGGGCTGATCGTCGGCGCTCTTGTCATTCCGCTGGCTTTACTCAACAACCTTGTCTACCCAGATTCCCAACCCTACTTCTTTATCCCATCCAACCTGACTGTCGAAGCCGACAATACCTTTTCGCCTTCCACCCCGCGCGGCGCGGCAATTTTGCGGGTGATGTTCCTGCATAGCATCGTCGCACCCGACCCGTTGATTCTCGAAGAAGAAATTCCTTTTTTGAAGGTTTGGATTTTCAAAGCCGATCCGCTAAAAATGGGTGAATACAATACCTTTTGGGGAACCCTGCTGGCATTTGTCTGGATTGGATTATTCCTTCTAGGCGGATTTCTCTTCCTCAAAAATTGGAAGAAACATGACCAGCGTTTTGCCCCCGCCTTCATCCTGATTCTGATTTTTAATTTCGCCCTTCATCTGCGCTATGGCAAGGACGTCTTCCTTTACTCTACAAACTGGACCTATGCCATTGTCCTTTTCCTCAGCCTTGCCTGGCGTGACCTGGGGGACAAACGCTGGTTCCAATTTCTCCTCCTCGCTTTCCTTGCCCTGTTAATGGCAAACAATTCCCGCCTGATCTTTGCGATGTTGAGCGCTTCAGCCCTGCACATCCAGTGAATTGGGGCATGACCATCACCCGATTTTGCGAGTGACATTGCGCCGCTGACTGGGTTACAATAAAAACCGCAAGGTACTCCATCCGCAAAAATGCCGAAACGACTCATCCAGTAAAAGAGGTATGCATGTCAAACAATCGGAAGCGCATGTTGAAAGTTTTGACGATATTCCTGGTCGTCATCTTTGTCCTGACCGCCTGTTCATCGCGCCGTACGCAGGTGGATTTCGTTTTCATGTACACCAGCGACTTCACCGAACCATACTGGCAGGGAGTGATCCAGGACTTTGAAGCGCAAAACCCCGACATCGAGGTCAATCTGACAATCTTCAAATGGGCGGAGGGACACGACAAGATCGCAGAACTCGTCAAGCAGGGCAAACCGCCGACACTGGCGCGTGTGGCAACCCGCTGGATTCCCGAATACAATGCGGCGGGCTGGCTCGAACCCATCGATGGATATATCACCCCCGAATTTCGCGATCAGTTCATCCCCAAGTTGATTGACGAAGGTTCCCAGTACGATGGCAGGACCTTCGGGTTGCCAATCACCGTTTCCTCGCGCGCCTTGTACTACAATAAAGACCTCTTCACGCAGGTGGGTGTGGATTCGCCCCCGCAAAACTGGGACGAATTAAAGAAGACGGCTCAAGCAATCGCAGCCCTGGGTTCCGATAAATATGGGTTTGGCATTCAGGGGAAGGAAGCGGAGACTTCCACTTACTTCTATTACTTTCTTTGGGGCAACGGCGGCAATATCCTTTCACAAGATGGCACACGTCCCGCATTCGCCGACGCAGAAGGGCTGGAGGCGGCGCAATTCCTGAACGATTTGGTCACGGAAGGATTGACCCAGCCTGACCCCGCCAATAGCGTCCGCAAAGATTTGGAGACTGCATTCGTGGAAGGAAAATTGGGCATGGTCATTACCGGACCCTGGCTGGCAACCCGACTGGAGGCGGAAGCCCCGCAGCTCGAATATGGACTTTCCGTCATCCCCTACCAAAAAACACCGACCACTCTTGCCGCATTGGATACGCTGATCCTGTTCAAACAGGCTGAAGAGCAAAACAAAAAAGCCGCCTGGAAGTTCGTTGAATTCCTCTATGCGGATGAATATCGTCTGCAGTATGCGTTGAAGGAGGGTGTTTTGCCTGAAAAAACATCGGTTGCCCAAAACAACCAGATTACCGGCAACCCGGCCTTCAACTTCTTCATGGAAAAACTCCCGACAGGAAGGTTTGAGCCGTTGAACGTCAAAAGCGCCGACATCTCCAATACAGTGGCTGCGGCTCTTCAATCAGCCTATCTGGGTCAGGTTACGCCCGAAGAAGCCCTCAACAATGCGGCGGTTCAGGTTTTACAAATGCTCTCCTATTCCGCGACCTCCTGGTAAACATGCCACGGGCATTGTCGGTCAATCTCGAAAAGTGGCGTCAGGTATCGAAGGAACACTTTTCTCACATCACTCCCCGCTACGACCAGGGGAGGGATTTCGAAGAAAAACAGCGCTGGGTCGAAGACATCAAGAGTCGCATCCTGATCGATACCCAGGACTGGGTATTGGACGCCGGCAGTGGAACCGGGCTTTTATCCGCGCAGTTCGCGGCGAATATCTCAGGCTGTGTCCTCGGTTTGGAGCCGTCACCGGCGATGCTCGAACAGGCGCGGCAAAGACCGAAGCGCGATAACCTGTTTTGGGCGCAGGGCGTTTCCGAAGCCCTGCCTTTTGCGAAGGAAACACTCAGGGTTGTTTTTCTCTCGCAGGTCTGGCATCACCTGTTGGACCAGGAGCGGGCGGCGCGCGAGTTCTTGCGCTGCCTCAAACCCGGCGGCGGGTTATTCATCAAAACCTTTTCGCATGAACAACTTCGGGCGCGTTGGGACCTGCAATTCATCTTCCCGGAACTGATGCCGCTGATGTTGGACATCTACCCGGACATAGCGGATTTCGAAAGTTTGTTGAGCGCCGCTGGTTTTTCTTCCTTCGAGTATCGAACTGCCGAAAGGGAAAATTACCTGCTTCCCTCGCAGCTACTGAACTTCCTGCGCGAAAAAGCCTGGTCGATGTTTTCCTTCCTCAGCCCGCAAGGGACAGCCGAAGGGCAGTCGCGGCTCGAGGCTTTGGTAAAGGCAGGCGACGCGCCGGTTCCCTTTCCCGACTTTCAACTGCTGATAATTGCGCTAAAATAAGAAGCAAGGAGAATTTATCCATGTTCCGCTGGCTCACCTCTGGATTGCTCTTACGTATCATGGTTTCGTTGCTGCTGGTTTCGGTTATCCCCATTTCAGCCATTGTCTATTTTACCCAGCGAAGTTACGCGGCCACCAAGGATGAAGTGGTTGCCAAGAGCCAGGATGCGCTCGATGCAAAAGCCATTCAAGGGCTAGAGGCGCGCGCCATCCTTGTTGCCAACTCGGTCGCCGAATTCCTGAATACCCGTGAAGACGCTCTGCGCTTTCTCTCCTTGCAAAAACCCGACGTGGATACCTACCTGAATTTTGGTCTGGCGCAGCAAGGCTCCCTGTGGACCATCAACCGCGACGGGGACGAAGTGCGTTTCGAGATGCCCATCTATCGCGAGATTGCCTTTGTAGACTTGCAGGGCCGGGAACAGATCAAAGTTAGCAACGAGTGCGAGGAGTATCCGTTCACTTGCGAGATGAAACTCAGCGGCGATTTGCTGGATGTAAGCAAACCCGCGAACACTCTTTATAAAAGCGAAGCCTATTTCTCTCAAAGTAAAAACTTGCAGGCTGGCGAGGTTTATATCGGTTCACCTGTCGGGTTTTACCTCCCTCCCCAAATTGCCTATGCCAGCGCGCAATTCCGCCCCGGTGAACGTTATCGCGGCGTGTTGCGCATGACAGCGCCGGTCTTCGAAAATGGCGAGCGTATCGGCACGCTGGTCATGGCTGTGGAAATGTTGCACCTGATGGAATTCACCGCCCATGTTGCCCCCTCCAACTCCGCGCCTCAGGCGGAGATCGACCCCCGTGAGGCTGACTTCTCCTACATCGTCAATCCCGAAGGCTGGGCAATCAGTCACCCGCGCCACTTCAATATTTACGGCGTCGATGAAAATGGCCTGGCAGTGGAGGGAATCAACGAAGCGGGCGGGCAACAGGAGGATAACCTTGGCCGGCCGGGGAACCTGAGCCAGATGGGCTTCATCTCCCCGAATTTTCCCAAACTGGTATCCATTAATAAAGCTGGTGGAAGCGGCGCGTTGGAAGCGAAAACCTGGAACCAATACGACCGCGCCCTGATCTATGCCACCATCCCCTACAGAGGCGGACAATACGACACTTCCGCCGGGTTCGGGTTGGTGGTACTCAGCACCGACGGCGGGCGGTTACACGCGGATGCCGACGTATGGAGCAAGCGGTTCGACAACACCCTGGACGCCCTGAGTAAATTCTCCTACCAACTGATCACCATCACGCTGGTGGGCGTGTTGTTTCTGGCTGTGTTGCTGGCGCGCACCATTGTCGCGCCCATCTTGCGGTTGACGGGTGTTGCCAAGTTGATCGAAGCCGGTCACTGGGACAAGGTGGATGTCAGCCGCATGGAAAAGATCGGCAGCGGCGGCGCGGAAGTCGGTCAACTGGCGCGTGTCTTTGCCTCCATGACCAGGCAGGTCTACGTCCGTGAAACCGAACTCCGCAAACAGGTCGAAGGCTTGAAGATCGTCATCGACGAGACCAAGCGCAAGAAAGCGGTTGCCGAGATCACCGATAGCGAGTTCTTCCAAAGCCTGAGCGAACGGGCCGCGAAGATTCGCCAGAAGCAGCGCCGGGCTTCGCAGGATTCTCCCAAGACGGAATCAGATCAAAGCCAGGGATAAATGAAGCGCTCTTTAGGCAGCCTTCTTTCCATCGCGCCCGGCGAAGAGCAAAAGACATCCCTGCTTTATCTCCTGCACCTGCTCTTCTATCTGGGACTGATGTGGGGAGACGCCGCCCGCGAGGCGCTATTTCTTTCCGCCTGGTCGGCGGACGACCTTGCGTATGTGTTCGTGACGTATGCGGTGGTCGGTTTTACCATGGGGATTCTCTACACCTTCGTCGCCGACCGCATCGACAATGGTTCCCTGCTCAAAATTCTGATGGGAATCATGGTCTTGTGGCTGGTTTCAGTGCGCATCATGCTGGAGACCAATGGCGGGCAGCGCGGACTCGTATACCCATATTTCTATCTCGTGTACCTTGCCTTCCGCGATGTGTCCACAATGCACATCCTGATCTACATCAATGAGTTCTACGACACCCGCGCATCCAAGCGGGCTTTGCCGCTCCTGCTCTCAGCGGGGATTGCCGGCGGCGCGCTGGCGGGTTTCAGCGCCAAATTCCTCGGTCAAAAATTCGGGCTGGAAAATATCCCCCTGATCTGGATTGCCATCCTCGTTCTTTGTTTCCTCTTCATCCTGGTGATCGAACGCCGCCTAAGCGGAGACCTGGAACAGATCGAGCGGCAGCGAAAAAAGAATGTATCGTCTTCCGCCGCTCAAGGCGCAAAAAAGCCCGGCGGTTTCCAGAATTTGCGCGAAGGCTTTGAGTTTGTACGACAATCCGGCTTGCTGCGCTGGCTTGCATTTGCAACTTTTGTCATGGTGGTACTGATGCAGTTACTCACCTACCATGCCAGCCATGAGTTCGACATTCTGATTCCCGATCGCGACGAACAGTTTAACTTCTACAGCAATTTGAATGCCATTTCCCTCGTCGGCGGACTGTTGATCCAGTCGGTTTTTCTCAGCCGCATGATCAACTGGATGGGCGTCGGCACGATGAATCTGCTCTTCCCCGTAATTACACTAGCCTCCATCGCCGCCGTCAACTTTTTCCCGGGGCTGAAAAGCACGGCAGTTTTTGCCCGCCTCGATTACAGCACGATCAAGCAGACTTTCCGCAACCCGCTGGATGCGATGTTGTACAACAGCATTCCCATCGCCAATAAGACCCGTGCGCGTGGGTTTATCAACGGCGTCCTTGTCCCGCTGGGAACGCTTGTGTCGGGTTTGATTATCCTGGCGATTAAAGGGAAGTTCATTCAAGGTCCACTGTTGATAGTCACCGGCATCGGGCTTGCGCTTGTCTATGTGGCCGTCATGTTCAATGTTCGGCGCGAATATGCGCGCTCGATGACCAGCCTGCTTGCAGGAGATGAAATTGCCTTCTTCAACCAGGACCAATCCGAAGCCCTGCCCCCGGACCCGGCGACGATGGTCTGGCTGCGTGAAAAGCTCCAAAACCTGCCCCTTGATTCCAATGCCGATGGACAGGCGGTTTTCATCAGCCAGATTCTCTATGACATGGATTCCCGTTCCGCCCTGCCCGTGATTTTTGAGTTGATTGGGCGGCGCGGCCCGTTCTTCAAGAAGGGGATCATCGAACTGCTTGACCAGTCACACCTTGCCCATGCAGATTTTGTGGAGCTTTGCCTGCGCAGTCTCGACGACCCCGAGCCTGTGATTCGCGAAGCAGCGGCGCGCGCCCTGCTCAACTTCATCAAACTGGATGTAGGATCGCGTGAAGACGGGAAGAGCGCGGATATTTTGAACGGTTTATACGCCCGCCTGAGTGAACTTGGCCTGGAGGAACAGACCCAGTTGGTGATCCTCCTGCTACGGCATGGAACGTTGGAACACCAGGCGAATGCCCACACGATTCTCGATGAATGGCTCGCGTCTGCCGCCAAACGCCGCGACCCTGCCGATGAAAATTCGCAAACACTTGGAGCGGGGCTGGTGGTCCTGGTCGAAGCCGAAAGACTGCGAATGAAAGACCTGCATGGCAGCGGCTTCGAGAACCAGCCCGCCCTGCGGCGCAAAGTCAGCGCCGAACCAAGTCGCCTGCCCAAACTGGTCGGCGCAATGCTTGAGCATCCCGCTGTCCACGTCCGCCGTCAATTGATCCCCGCCCTGGTGCGTCAGTGCCAATATATCCATTGGGATGAGGAACATTGGGCAGTGAAAACCCTCGTCAATTTGCTCGAGGATTCCGAAGCAACGATTCGGCTTGCGATGGCAGAGGAATTGCTGGAAGAAGTAAAGTCCATTCCGCTCCAGCCTGTCGTCTGGCAGGCAATGAACGACCCCGAATTGTCGATACGGCGGCTGGTTTGCAAACTGCCCATACCCCTGAAATTCGCCGAACTGCAACTCTTGCGCGGCTGTCTGGATACTTCTTCACAGCAAAGCACCCCCTATCGCGCCGAAAGCGCCATCTACCTGCTTATTCAGGCGGGGCAGCGTGGTATGAGCACAGCGCTAGACAGGATGGCCGAGTCCTTATCACAGGATACCTACTGGCTGACCCTGCAAGGTTTGGCTTTAAAAGAATTCGCAACCCAAGAAACTCTCCCGCGCCCCGGCGCCCGACTGATGTTCAAGGCTCTTCAGGAAGCCTCCCTTTCGGTGATCGAACGTATCTTCTGGCTGATGAGCGCCTACAGCAGCGAGGAGGAGGTTCAGGCTGTGCGGCGCGCCCTGCCTTCCAGCGACCCAAACGAACGGGCGAATGCCGCCGAGGCATTGGAAGCCACACTGACTCCTGTGGTGGCGCGCCAACTTGTCCGCCTGCTGGATGGCTCGCCCGCCGAAGAAATAGTCGAATGTGCCGAGAAGGAACTTGACATGCGGGTTCCCCAATTAATTCAGGTGTTACAGAATGCCTGGCTGCAACTTAGCCTCCAAAACACCCGCCAGGCGATTCCCCACCGCCTGCAACATTTCTATGCCGACGGCTGGTTGACCGCCACCGCAATTTATCTTCTGACCGAACTCGAACCCACAACGCTTTCCATCAAACCCGAAGCGTTACGCTCTGCCCTGCTATTGACCCTGGAAACTGATTCCCGACCCAATGTGCAGGACGCCGCCAAGGTGGCGTCATCCAAACTGGATTCAAATCTCAAGGAAACTGCCATGTCATCCTCTCAACCCCTGTCCCTGATCGAAAAAGTCATCTTCCTGAAAGAAGTGCCTTTCTTCTCCGAACTATCCCTCCAGGAAATTTCCATCCTGGCAGGAATCAGCGAAGAGGTGAGCTACCCGGCGGAGCACAAGATTTTTTCGCAGGGCGATAATACGAAATCGCTCTATCTGGTAATAAACGGGAATGTCTCAATTCAACAACAGACGCGCACCGGCATTGTGCGATTGAAGGCCCTCGGGGCAAAAAACTACTTTGCCGAAACCTCCATTTTTGACGGCGCCCCGCATCAGGCTGACGTCGTAACCATCGAACCGGTGGACATCCTCCTCATCCGTCAATCCACCCTCTTCGCGCTCATCCGCCGCCGCCCCGATATTGGCCTGTCCCTGCTGAAAGCGCTCAGTGAGCGTCTGCGGGAAACTTACGCCCAAGTCGCCCAGACCGAGCGTTCCAAACCGCAGAAACTGGTCAGTTTGTACGATAAGCTGGAAAAGTAAATAACCCAAGTTGCCACCTA
>CAILWD010000353.1 GCA_903837815.1 uncultured Chloroflexota bacterium
ACATAGGCGGCGTCGATGGCGGCGGAACCAAACCGACGCACACCCTGGGTCATCTTGCCGAGTTTCTCGAAATTGGAGAAGTTGTTCTGTTCCGTGTGCCAGGCGTCGTACGGGAAGCCGGTCACCAGCAGGCTCTTTTCCAATTCGGTGGTTTGAGACGCGCGGATTTTCTTCCCGTTCAAAGTTGCGCCCGCGCCGCGTTCGGCGAGGAACATTTCATCGCGCATCGGGTCGTACACCGCGCCGAAAATCATAACGCCATCGAAGGCATACGCGATGGACACGCAGAAGAGTGGGATGTGATGCGAGTAGTTCACCGTCCCGTCGAGCGGGTCGATGTACCAGGTTCCGCCGTTCGCCCCTTTGATTTCGCCGCTCTCCTCGGTCAGGATGTGACTGTCGGGAAAATGGGTGTGGATTTCCTTCAGCAGGAACTCCTCCGATGCATGGTCGATCTCGGTCACCGGGTCGAAGATGCGTTTGAACTTGACCTGGTGTTCCTTGTTGTATCCATCGCGCAGGATGGCGCCCGCGCCACGCGCAAGCCTTTCCATATCTTTGAGTGTTGGCTTCTTCATGATCCATTCCAGATGCGGCGTCCCAGTGCGGAGAGCGCAAACTCCACTGCCAGCGCCGCGGTTTTATTTTGCCCATCGAGGATGGGGTTGACTTCCACGAGGTCCATACCAATGAGCAGGTTCGTTTCAGCGATCAATTCACAGGCGAGATGCGTCTCGCGTTGGGTGAGCCCGGCAGGGACGGGAGTCCCGACGCCGGGGGCGTGCTGCGGGTCGAGGGCGTCCATGTCGAGCGAGAGGTAGATTCCGTCCACGTCGCGGCTGACCCGCTCGATGGTTTTTTCCATCGCAGTCACCAGCCCGAAGCGGTCGATTTGCTCCATGCCCATCACCATCGCCCCCGCTTTTTCCAAATTCATCTTCTCGCCGCTGTCGAGGTCGCGCGCTCCGACGATGGCGATCTTCGTCGGGTCGATGACGGGGATGGCTTCATCCCAAAGTTGGACAAGGCGTTTGTCGCCCAGTCCCGCGAGCAGAGCGAGCGACATGCCGTGGATGTTGCCGCTGGGGGTTGTTTCGGCGGTGTTGAAATCGGCGTGGGCGTCGATCCAGATCACGCCGATTTTTCGATGACGCGCCGCCCCGCGAACTGATCCAATCGACAGGCTGTGATCTCCTCCGATGACCAGCGGAAAGTTCTTCGCCTGCACCGAGGTCGCCACCGCACCCGCAATCCGCCGCGACATCGGGACAATGCAATCGACGTATTTCATTTTGGCGTCGGTGATTTTGCACATTTCTGCAATCGCCACCTCCACGTTGCCTTCGTCCTGAACCGCGTAACCGAGTTCTTCGAGCTTGCTTTGCAAATGAGCGTAGCGGATGGCGCTGGGTCCCATGTCCACCCCACGACGATCCGCGCCGAGATCGATGGGAACGCCGATAATGTCTATTTGCATTTTGTCTCCGATAAAAAAAAGGATGAATTATGAAGGATGAAGGATGAAAGTCAAAAACTCCAATCTGTTTTTTTCATCCTTGATCCCTCATCCTTCATCCTTGCATTTTACGCCGTTCGGTAATACCCCACATCCACCGAATACACCCGCCCGCGTTTGATGACCTGTTTGACAAGGTTGGTCCCATAGCGGTATCCCAACTGACGATAGTCCGAGACAGACAGGATGAGCATATCCGCCTGTTTGCCCACTTCGATGGAGCCGATTGTGCTTGCCTTGCGGATGGCGTAGGCAGAGTTGATGGTGGTCGCGGCGATGGCTTCGGCGGGAGTCAACTTCATGGTGCGGCAGGCAAGCGCAATCACAAATTGCATCGATTCGTTCCAAGTGGTGCCGGGGTTGCAATCGGTTGCAAGGGCAAAGAGCGCATCCGCTTCGATGAGTTTGCGGGCTGGGGTGTAGTGACATTCCGCGAGGCCGAAGGGCGTGCAGGGTAGGGATACGGCGACGGTCTCCGATTTGCCCAACGCGGCGATGTCGGCATCCGAAGTCTTGACCAGGTGGTCGGCGGATGCGGCTCCCAGTTCGACAGCGAGGGATGCCCCGCCGAGGTTGTCGAATTCGTCTGCGTGAATTTTGAGCGGGAATCCCAGCGAGCGGGCTTTGGTCAATATCCGCCGCGATTGTTCGAGGTCAAAGGCCTTGTTCTCACAGAAGACATCCACGAAGGGCAGGGGTTGGGCGGGCGCGTGCGTCTCCCACCATTCCTTCAACATGGGGAGCATGGTGTTGGCAACATCATCGACATAGCCTTGCGGATTGTCTTTGAATTCGGGGGCAATGGCATGGGCGCCCAAAAAAGTGGGCACGAGGTCGAGCGGGCTTTCATCGTCGAGGGCAAGCAGGGCTTTGAGCAAACGCAGTTCGGTGGAAGTCTGTAAGCCGTAGCCGGTCTTGGCTTCGGCGGTGGTGGTGCCGTGCGAGAACATCCGCAACAGGCGCGGGCGGGTCTGCGCGATGAGCGACTCCATGCTGGCGGTACGGGTGGCTTTGACGGTGGAGATGATTCCGCCGCCCGCCGCGAGGATGTCGAGGTATGCCATGCCGCCCATCTTCATCGAGAACTCGTTGGCGCGGTCTCCCGCCCAGATGATGTGTGTGTGCGGGTCGACGAAGCCGGGCATCAGCACACAGTTGCCGGCGTCGAGAGTGGGTTCATCGGGATAGGCATTCTTCAATTCGTCCGTGGTACCCACCGCAACGATCTTCTCGTCGCGGACCACCACAGCGCCTTTGTCAATGATGCCGAGCGCGCCAAGGGCATGTCCGCGTTGGGGACCGCCCGCCAGGGTAAGGAGTTGGGATGCGGAATGGATAAGCATATGGATACACCAATCTGTGGATGGAATATGCCAATTTAACCACAGAACGCTTAACAGCGCGGCGGAAAAATTCCATGTTCATTAATATTCCTTTCACCTTTTTCTAACATAACTGTTAAGAAAATTCTTTGCCATTTCCTTGTTTTTTTGGGTGTAATGAGTACAATATTGTTACATCAGGAAACTGCCTGACATTTTGTTGAGAAAGGAGAAAAGTTCCCATGTTATTCGCCCCCAAGGAAAAAGGTCAAGGACTCGTTGAATATGCGCTGATCCTCGTTTTGGTTGCTATCGTCGTTATTGCTGCTCTCATGATCCTCGGACCGATCATCGGCAACGTATTCAGCAAAGTCAACTCCAGCCTCAGCGGTGTGTAATTCACATCCACGATCTGTAAAAAAAGCCCCGTCACAAGACGGGGCTTTTTTCATCCCGTATTCCTCAATCCCGAAGCAATTCCATTGATGGTGACCGCCATCACCTCGCGCAGCGCCTCGGCTTCCTGCGGGCTGGGATTGGCACGCAGGCGACGCAAGGTTTCGACCTGGATGTAGTTCAACGGGTCGACGTAGGGATTGCGCAGTTGGATGGATTGACGGGTAACGGGTTCACGCTCGAGTAAAGCCGAATGCCGGCTGATGGAAAGCAGCAAAGTTTGCGTAAGTTCGTATTCGGCGCGGATGATGGAAAAAATTTCGTCCGCCAGTTTTTTATCGGAGACCAGATCCACGTAAAGGGCGGAGATTTCCATATCGGCTTTGAGCAGTGACATTTCTGCGTTCGCCAGCATGGTTTTGAAGAACGACCAGCCTTCGTACATTTCACGCAGGAGGGACATATCCGAAATGACGGAGAGGCCGGCGCCAAGGCTATACCAGCCCGGCAGGTTGAATCGGCTTTGCATCCACGAGAAGACCCAGGGGATGGCGCGGATTTGGTTGACCGCGCCCGACTGTGCGCGGGATGCTGGGCGCGAACCGATTTGCAGGTGTTTGATTTCGTCCAGCGGGGTGGCAGACTGCCAGAACTCGATGAAGCCCGGTGTTTCGTACACCAAGCCGCGATAGGCGTGCTGAGCCGCCGCCGACATCTGGGACATCGCCTCGCGCCACTTTTGTGGGATGGATGGATGCGGCAGCGGGGCGGAAGCGAGGATCACCGCGCTGGCAATCTGTTCGAGGTGACGATGCGCCAGCCCGGGATTGGAGTAACGCAGGGCGATGATCTCTCCCTGCTCGGTGAGTCGAAACCGACCATTGATGCTTCCCGCCGGCTGGGCGCGGATGGCGCTGTTGGCGGGTCCGCCGCCGCGGGCAATCGTCCCGCCGCGCCCATGAAAGATGGTCAATTTGACGTTGTGCTGTTTGGCAACGCGGGTGATTTCCTCCTGCGCTTCGTACAAAGCCCAGTTTGCCATCAGGTAGCCGCCGTCCTTGTTGCTGTCGGAGTAGCCGATCATCACCATTTGCTCGTCTCTGTGGGCGCGAAGATGTTCGCGATAGATTTCGGAAGTAAAGAGGGTCTCGAGGATGCGCGGCGCGTCTTTCAAATCGGGGATGGATTCAAAGAGCGGCGTGACTTGCGGAATGACTTTGCATCCCGCCCACTTCGCGAGCAGAAGGACGGTCAGCACGTCGGAGGCGGCGTGGGTCATCGAGATGATGATGGGGCCGAGGAGCTTGTCGCCGTAAAGATCGAGGGTGCGGCCAATCAGTTGGAACAGCGACCAGGTTTCGGCGGCGGAGGAGGTCACACCCGGGCGCTGGGAAAGGCTGGGGATGGGATCAAGCCAGAGGCGGGCAACCAGTTCGATCCTTTTTTCCGCAGGCAGGTTTTCGAAATCGGGTTCGATATTGAGGGCGCGGAGAATTTCGCTGAGGGCGGCGTTGAGCCGGCTGGAGTCTTCGCGGATGTCGAGTTTGGCGGCGCGCAAGCCGAAGATTTTCACTTTGCGGCGGACGTCCTGCAAATCGTTGTGCGCGAGTTCCTGCGGCATGGCGGAGGCGATCAAATCCAGCGGGCGGGTGAGGTCGGTTTCTTCCATGCGGGCATGGTACGGATAGCGCTGTAAGAGGTGCGCCTTCATGTCTTCGCGTGAGGCTTCTGCCAGATAGGAGGCGAGCAGCGAAAGCGCGAGGCGGTAGGGTTCGCTGGCGTAGCGTTGTTCGATGTAGGCAATGTGCGGCGGCAGGGGGCGGCGGCTTTCGATCCATTCGATGAGTTCCTGCGGCGGCGGGATGCGGTTGGAGCTGACGCTGAGGTGTCGCGCCAGTTCTTGAAAATTTTTGCGGTGATTTTCGACCATCAAGCCGCGATGCAGGCGCAGGGCTTCGGCGGTCATTTCTGTGGTGACGTTTGGGTTGCCGTCGCGGTCGCCGCCGATCCACGAGGCAAGTTTGAACCAAGATTCGGGAGCGTGGAGTCCGGGGTAATGATGGGCAAGGGCGGTTTCGAGGTCTTCGTAAATTTCGGGCAGGGCGTTCCAAAAAAATGAGTTGACAAAATGCAGGCCTGTTTTGACTTCGTCTTCCACGGTCAATTTGGCGGCGCGGACACGGTCGGTCAGCCAGAGCGAGGCGATTTCACTGCGCAGGGATTGGATGGCTTTTTCCTGCCCGCGCGCAGAGAGCATACTCGAATTGATTTCTTCGATCAACCGGGTGACGTGTTCCAACTTTGAGAGCACGGTTCGGCGTCGGGCTTCGGTGGGGTGGGCGGTCAGCACCAGTTCGATGGAGAGGCCGCCGAGCAGGTCGCCCATTTGCTGCGGGGTGACTCCGCTTTGCTTCAACGTTGCGATGGCTTCGCCGATGGATTCGGGGATGGGGTTGGGGTGGAATTCATCTTCGCGGCGGCGCAGGGCAAGCACGCGCTGGTTTTCTTCGGCGCGATTGACCAGGTCGAAGTAGGCGGCAAAGGCGGCGGCAACCACCCGCGCCTCTTCGGTCTTCAGCGAGGAGACTTCGTATTGCAGGCTCCGCGCCGAAGTCTGGTCGCCGTTGCGGCGGGCTTTCGCCAGTGCGCGGATGCGTTCCTCGATTTCGAAGATGCGCGGCGATTCGAGTTTGGAGATGACCTGTCCGAGCAGGTCGCCAAGCAGGTGGATGGTTTGGGAGATGTCCATAAAAATTCTGCAAAGTATATCAAAGAGATTTTCGTGCTCCCGAAAGAATATCGGGACAATGTGAGCGTAGTCGAAGCATAATTGTCTGTATGCCCTTCGACTGCGCTCAAAGCGATGTATGCCGGTCGCAAGAGTATAATCGTGCTATTCATCAAACCCCAGAAGAGGAAAAATGGAACGCACAACCCTGAGAAGGATTCGCAAGCGCAAGGCGGATAACAAACTTTATCTCTGCGCGCCGGTCAACGCGCTGGTGGAGGGAATCTACGAGCAGAACATCCCCTTTTACGAAATCAAAAAACACGGCGACTTCGGGCTGGGCACATTCAACGACCTCGACGGCGAAATGATGATGTTCGACGGGACGGTTTACCGCATCGGCTCCGACGGCAGGGCGAACCAAATCACCGACGATGAAGCCTGCACGCCGTTTTCATGCGTGACGTTTTTCCAACCATCGAGCGAAGATGAACTCGATGAAGAATTATCCTACGCGGACTTTATGAACTGGGTGAAGGAACTCATGCCTTCGCCCAACCTGTTCTATGCCTTTCGCGTCACAGGTGAGTTTGCCTATGTCAAAACCCGCTCGGTGCCAAAGCAGGAGAATTACCGTCCGCTGGTGGAGGTGGCAAAAGAACAGCCGACTTTCGAGTTCGAAAACGTCAGCGGGATGATGGTTGGTTTTTTCACGCCCGCCTTCGTGCCGTCGCTCAACGTCCCCGGCATTCACCTGCACTTCCTGACCGAAGACCGCACCAGCGGCGGGCATTTGCTGGAATGTTGTCCGCGCAAGGTGAAAGTGGAACTGCAATATTTGTACACGGTGGAAGTGTCGCTGCCCTCGAACCTCGACTACCTGACCTGGGACTTCCAGCGTGACATCGGCAAGGATTTGGATAAGGCGGAGAAATAAAAATTCCATGCAGATAAAAGCCAAACCTGCGCTTGCAAAATCCCTGCTGGTTGCCTGGCGCGTCATCAGCGCGGTCTTCCTGCTCTCCTCGCTTGCCGCGTACCTGATCAAAGGCTGGCGGGTGTTCGACATCCTGATCAGCGACGTGCCGCATTCCGATTATTACATCACCCTGCTGGCGACGTTGATCGTCTGGCTGCTGGCGGGCGCATTCGTTCACATGCTCCACTTCGGCATGTTCAACACGGACAACGTGATTCCCTGGGGCGGATTTTTCATCGTTGCCCTGGTCTATATCAACCTGCTGCGCGAACAGGTGAAATACGGCGACATTGATTTCTATGTCGAAGCCGCGCAGGCGCTACACAAAGGCGCGGCTTTGCCCGACACCTATCTTTATCCGTTGCTGTGGGTCAGTATTTTGGAACTCGCCGCGCCGCTCAAGCAGGAAGGTATTTTTCTCTTTGCCTGGCTCCTGAATGTGATTGCTTTGTTTGGCGCATACTTCATCCTGACAAAGACCTTGCAGGTGTATGGGTTTTCGTTTAACCTCGCCGCGCTGACCACATCTGCTTTCATGCTGATCAACGTGCCTGTGCTGAGGACTTTGTTATATGGGCAGGTCAATTTGATCGTACTGGACGGGATGCTGCTCTCCCTGGTGCTGTATCGCCGCTCGCCGTTTCTGTCTGCGCTGGCAATGACCATCGCCGTGCAGATGAAGATTTCGCCGATTGTGCTGGTGCTGGCAGTCCTGCTCGAACGCGACTGGCGCTGGCTGGCGTGGTTCGCGCTGACCATGCTCGTGGTCGGCATCATCCCCGTCATGGCGCACGGCATCGGATATTATTCCGATATCCTCTACAACTTGAATTTATTGAACGAACGCACATCCTACATTTTCCGCGACGCATCCTACGACTCGTTTTTCCTCGCCACGGCAAGCATGTTGAACATCGGCGCAGATGCGGCGCGTCCCCTGACCTACGCCGCCAAATTGTCTGCCAGCCTGCTTGCGCTGTGGGTGGCGTTCACCGACATTCGCGCAAACGTCTTCTTCAAGGGAACACGCGGAAGATTCTTCTTCAACGCCGCCCCCGCCCTGATGATTTTGCTGACGGTTGTCTCGCCCCGCGTTTGGGAACATCACGGCGTATTCCTCACCCTCTCGTTTTTGGTCCTGCTCAAAACCCTCTCCACCGAAGCGGACTGGTTTCTTTTTATCGCCGCCGCCTTCTTCGAGTTTGTCATCCCCACTTTCGATTTTTATCCCTGGTCATACGTCCGCATGGTTGCGCCCCTCATCATCCTGTGGCTGTTGTGGATGATGCCAAAAAACGAACACGGAACAAAACCTTTCGATCGTTTCAATGGATGGGCAAATTCCATTTTTATAAAAGCTAATCTGACATAAGAACTTTACCCAAAGCCGAAAGAATCTGATTTGAAAACCGAAGCTGAGAAACTGAACTTTTTGATTTTGACCTTTGGGCTTTTGCTCGGCGCCTACGCCCGCTTTCTGCCAACGCTGATGGTCGGCTTCCCCGTCACGGACGGCGGGCTATTCCACGTGATGGTGAAGGCGCTGCAATCCAATCACTACATCCTGCCCGCCTTCGTCGAATTCAATGGCAGCCCGATTCCCTTTGCCTACCCTCCGCTTGGATTCTACTTCACAGCCCTGGTTGCGGATATTTTCCGCCTGCCCCTGCTCGAAGCCTTCCGCTGGATTCCCGCCGCTGGAAGTCTGCTCTTCGCCATTGCCTTTTTCCCGCTGGCTTCCGCCATGTTGAAATCCCAACTAAAGGGGGTTCTGGCAACCGTCTTTTTCGCCCTCCTGCCCCGCTCCTTCACCTGGACGGTCATGGGCGGGGGCGTAACCCGCGTGTGGGGATTGTTCTTCCTGATGCTCATTCTTTGGAGCGCGTATAAATTATTCACTTCGCCATCCAGAAAATATTTGATCCTGACCATTCTGTTTGGCAGCGGCGTTATCCTCAGCCATCCCGATGCTTCGCTTCATGCCGCCTCCCTTTGCCTTGTGATGTGGCTGTTTTACGGCAGGTCGAAGCAGGGAATCCAAAACGCCCTGCTTGCCGCGCTTGGAATTTTCCTGCTGGCCGCTCACTTCTATGCGATGGTCATTTCGCGGCACGGATTAAGCCCCTACCTGGATGCTTCTCAAACCGGGTTTTCATCCTCGTGGGCATGGCTTGCGATTTTCACCGGCTCCTTTGCTGAGGAAAAATTCGTCACCCTCATTTCGGCGCTGGCATTGCTGGGATTGGTCGTTGCCCTATCGAAGCGGGATTTCCTGCTGCCTGTTTGGCTCCTCCTGCCCGCCCTGCTCGACCCGCGCGGGGCGGCGTTGATTCTCCTCATCCCCTGGACAATGCTGGCTGCAACCGCCTTTGTGGATATTATCCTGCGCGGACTGGCGGGCGGGGACTTCGACGAAGCAGATTGGAGCGTTTCCTTCGGGAAAAGTGCGGCGATCAAGATTGCGCTCTCCGCCCTGATTTTCTACGCCTTTGCCGGGGCGGTCCTTTCCGACCAGGTGTATCCCAAAGTGAGTTTATCCGTCTCAGACCGCGCCGCATTAGACTGGGTAAATCAAAACATCCCCACGGGCAGCCGCTTTGTCATCGTCACCGGCGAAACAGAAGCCTTTGCCGACGCGGTTTCAGAATGGTTCCCCGCCCTGACAGAAAGCATCAGCATCGCCACGATTCAAGGATACGAATGGCTGCCGGATTTCAAGGATAAAATGGACGGGTATTACGCGCTCCAGACCTGCTTCAACCGTAATTATGAATGCCTCGAAGAACA
>CAILWD010000354.1 GCA_903837815.1 uncultured Chloroflexota bacterium
TATAGGGTTGTCAGGCTGAAATTTCAAGCGGAGATTCAACGCGTGATCTGCTCGAGGGCAGAGAAAAGCGCGTCAAGACCGTCCACGCTGAAATCGGGCTGGATGCGTCGGGCTTCCTCTGGGGTGAATTCGGCGCGGCGGCTGACCCAGATGGATTTCATCCCCAAACGCTTCGCGCCGAAAATATCGGCCCGCAAACTGTCGCCGACCATTACCGCCTCTTCGGGTGTGATGTTCCAGCGGGCGAGGGCAATCTCGAAGGCGCGGGCGTGCGGCTTGCGGTAGAAGCAGGCGGCGGAGGTCAACACAAAATCGAAATGGGAACGGATACCAAAGCCCTCGATCTGGTCTTGCACGTCCTTGTCGTCTCCCGCGTTCGAGAAGATGCCCAGCCTGTAATCTTGTGACTTCAAACGCAGGAGGGTATCCAGCGCGTCATCTTCCAATTCCCAGTTGGATTGCGTCACCGAGAACATCGCATCGAGTGCGGCGCGGATGACCGATTCCACGACCTCGCCGTATCCCAGGTCTTTGAGCAGTTCCCGCAGGACAAAGTGATAGGTGGTCTCCTGAAAATCCTTATCGCGCTGGTTGTAATATTCCTGCAGCCGTTCGCGGAAGATTTTCGCATCCACCTCGAGGCGATAATCCCGCAGGAAGTCGGTCAACGCCTGATCCGACTGTTTGAAAACGGGCGCCCAGAGACCGCGCGCGCGCATCAGCGTGCCGCCGAGGTCGAAGAGAATATGACGGATGGGAGAAGCGTTCGTGTTCATTGACTGGGTATACTCCCGCAAGAGCCTTGTGTAAAGGGGACTTTATGGGGAAGAATCAAAGTGAAGCGTAAAAGGGAGCGAGCGCCCGCAGGATGGTCCAGATGAACCAAAAGTTATTGGTCATCAGGATTAACACGAAAACCGCCAGGAAGTTCTCGAACCATGTTTTGCCGCTTAGTTTGGCGAAGGCGAGCGCGAAGAAGAACGCCAGCGCATAAGTCCAGTAAATCGAATAGAGAAAAAGTTCCGTACCGTAGTTCATGTGCAGGAGGAAATTGAAGGCAAGGCTTCCCAGCAAGCCGAGAATCAGCGGGAGATGATGCGAAGCCCGGTCCATTGCCAGAAAGATAAAAGCGCCCGCAAGCAGAACCAGCCACAGCGCCAGCGGAAGGTTTCCCCAGCCTTTATAGGATGCCAGTTTGTCGGTGCGGACATCATAGGTCTTGAGGTCGATGGTGGGGCGCGGCGGTTTGTTTGCCGTAACTTCGAGCGGAGTCGGCGCGACAACCCCGTACAACAGCATGGTGCGGCTGACCACTTCGGCTTTGCGCTTCAAACTTTCAACGGGAGATTCGCGCACCGGTTTGACGAAATTCCCCTCGAAGGCAATGTCACCGGGGACGAAGAACAGGGTTTGCCGGTTTGGGAAAAGGGCGCTGGTGAGAAAGGTCAGCGCGACGGCGGCGGCGGCGAGGGTCAAGCCGAAGCGAAGCAGGCGTTTGAAGCCGAAATGGTTGGAGAGCAGGGCGATTGCGCTTTGGGCAACGTTGGTGACGGTGATACCGAAGACCAGCAACCCCGCCGGGACGAGAACGGAAAAACGGGTTTCCTTTGCCTGCACGAGAAGCAGGAAGAAAATCAGCGAGGCGGCGCCGAAGATGTAGGTGTCGGTCAGCGAGCCGAAGACGAGGTGTGAAGCAGTGGAGCCTAGCATGATTGCGAAGATGAAGGCGTATGCCGGTTGTGCCGTGGCGCGTTTGACGAAGAGCCATGCCATGAACACGCAAA
Source organism: uncultured Chloroflexota bacterium (assembly GCA_903837815.1). Classification (GTDB taxonomy): domain Bacteria; phylum Chloroflexota; class Anaerolineae; order Anaerolineales; family Villigracilaceae; genus Villigracilis. The sequence continues at coordinate 1,785 of CAILWD010000354.1, forward strand.
GTCCGCTTGTGGCGGCAACGACCAGAATCGGCGCGAGCTGCCATTGATCTGCTGTAAACAAGGTCACAAAGCGGACAAGGGGACGCAGGGTGATCAAGACCAGCGGATGCACCGCGCGGTTGATGACATCTTCAGTGGGGCTGCCCAAAATGAAAAGCCAGGGTCCCGCGTCTGATTCGAAGAGGACGGAGTTGACGGTCAACGCAGGGTGGTTGAGCGCCCGCGCAATCACGAGATTAATTAGGAAGAACATGCCGCCGGCATAAACGCCGGGCAGGTTGTCATTGAGGAAGTTGAAAAGCCGGGTTTGCTTGAACTGTGGAAGCCAGCAGGTTTCGATGTGAAGCAGGGCGGGCATCGCAGCCAGTCCCGAAATCAGGGCGGCGACAATGAACCATCCGCGCCATTCCGCAGGGACAGTGATATTGTCTACGGTGAACATGGCGGGGAATTGCAACGCCGCAACGAGAAACACCATCAGGAAGAGGGGCAGGCTCAGGCTGAGGAGAAGATTGAGCGGTTTGCTCAAAAATCCATTGCGGAGAGAAGCGGCAGCGCGGCGGACTGCGAAGTATCCGGTGGCGCATCCAGCGAGGGTGAAGATTCCAGTAAACAGGATCAGGTTGAGGGGCGTTTGGATGATGTGGCGTAAAAATCCGACGGCGGGAAAAGTCAAAAGGACAGTCAACAAAAAGCCGAGGGCAAAAATCCCCATCGAATGGTTTTCCCGAAACTGCGACATTTTTTGTCCCAGCAATGGGGTGGCTTCAAATATCAAATAGGCAATTCCAAGAGCGGGGAACAGGATAAGAAAGGCGCGGTCTGTGAAACTGCGGGTTGAGTAATCGAAAACAGCCGTTGCCAGCCAAAGGCTGACGAGGAAAGCGATGAGCAGGCTGACACCCGCGCGGAACAGGGTTGGAAGGATTTTCACTCGGCGATTCTCCCGGAAGACCGGCACCCGTATTTTACCTGAGACGCGGCGGGTTTGATTCCTGTTTTGACATGGGTTTTTAATGGGCATTAATTGACTCGGCTTGCACATTGGGCATATAATGAAAAGGGATTGCTTGTCTCTTTGTTTTGATACAAGGAAAGGACGGTCAGGGATGGCCGAACAAAGTTTCGATCGTTATCAACTCCTCGAGCAGATCGGACAGGGCGGCATGGCAACCGTTTATAAAGCGCGCGATACCCGCCTCGACCGTCAGGTTGCAGTGAAGGTCATTCGGCGCGAGTCGTTTCCTCCCGAGCAGTTCGATACCATACTCAAACGCTTCGAACGGGAAGCCAAATCTCTGGGCGGGCTTTCGCATCCCAATATTGTGGGGGTGATCGATTACGGGGAGCACGACGGCTCTCCCTATCTGGTGATGGAGTATCTATCCGGCGGCACACTCAAAGATTTGTTGGGAAGTCCCCTGCCCTGGCGGAATGCCGTGCGGCTGCTCATCCCGATTGCGCGCGCCCTCGAATACACCCACGAACACGGCATCATCAACCGCGATATTAAACCGTCGAACATCCTGCTCACCGAAAAAGGCCTGCCGATGTTGACGGATTTTGGGTTGGTGAAAATCTTCGAAACAAGGGGAGCCACCAGCCTGACTGCATCTGGCGCGGGGCTAGGCACGCCCGATTACATGGCTCCCGAGCAATGGACCGGCGAAGCCACCGCCTTATCTGATATTTATTCGTTGGGGGTGGTCTTTTATGAAATGATCACCGGACACCGCCCTTATGCCTCTGATACCCCGGCGGGAATTCTGCTCAAGCAGGTGAGCGAACCCCTGCCGCTGCCCAAACAATACGTGCCCGACCTGCCGCATAACGTGGAATCGGTTTTGCTAAAGACGCTTGCCAAAAAGCCCGAAGACCGTTACCCCGACATGCGCTCCTTTGCCAATGAACTGCAAGACCTGCTCGATGGCAGGGAGGTGAGCGCGACAACGGTGAAGATCAAAATCCTGCGCGAAATGGCGGGGGTGATCGAACAGCCCGGCGTCGAACCGGCTCTGCCCCAGTCACAGCCGGTTATCACGAATCAAAATCCTCCCTCCAACCCTGTCCTGCCGCCAGCGCCGGTCAAAAAGAAGTTTCCCATCCTCCCGGTGGCGCTTGGTGGAATTGCGCTTCTGGCGGTCTGCGGGTTATGCGGATTTTTCGGCTGGAGGTTACTTGGAAACCTGCCCGAGCAATCTCTGCCGGCCACCCCGGCCTGGACATCCGCTCCCGAAACGGAAGCCACGCCCGAAGTGGTAATTGTCGCCCCCACATCTGTCGCGCCGACCGAAGCGCCAGCCACTCCCGAGTCTTCTCTGCCGGAGGAGATCACACAGAACAACATCCCCATGCGTCTTGTACCCGCCGGGGAATTTACCATGGGAAACGATGAAGGCGAGATCGAATCACGCCCGGCTGGTTCGATCTTTGTAGACACGTTTTACATCGACAAGTTCGAAGTCACAAACGAGATGTACGACGCCTGTACCTCTGAAGGCAAATGCCGGGCTCCCAGATTGCTTGGGTCTTCGACCCGCACCTCATATTACCGAATGCCAAACTTCGCCGATTATCCCGTTTTATACGTGAGTTGGGAGATGGCGAGAGCCTACTGCGATTGGCGGGGAGCGCGCCTGCCCACCGAAGCCGAATGGGAAAAAGCCGCGCGTGGCGTCGAGGATGCGCGTCCGTACCCGTGGGGCTTCACCTTCGATTGCGCCTACGCAAATTATCCCGGCTGTGTCGGCGATACAGCCGCGGTCAACCAATACGACAAGGGACAAAGTCCGTATGGCGTTTATGGCATGGCGGGCAATGTATGGGAATGGACCAGCAGTTTGTCTTCGTTCTATCCATATAACCCGGACGATGGGCGTGAAAACCCCGGTGAAAGCGGTAAACGCATCGTGCGCGGCGGCTCGTGGAGTCCCTTCGGCGGCACCGGCGACCTCATTCGCCTCGATACCCGCTTTGCAGTGGACCCGGTCTATTACGGCGCGTACATCGGAATCCGCTGCGCGATGACAAAATAACGCCCATCTTCATTTGAGGTTGCCATCCTGCAAGCCCATGAAACTTTGGCTTGTGGGATGGCTTTTATATTGTCATGAAGAAAAGACGCAATTTGCGACCATGCTGGGTATAATTATGCGGAAGGCAGAACCAACCATCATCGAAAGAGGAAAAATCTATGTCGGGGCTGATCGGTAAAAAATTTGAGCGTTATGAGATTCTCGAATTGCTTGGAGCCGGGGGCATGGCAACCGTGTACAAGGCGTTTGACACGCGCCTCGACCGCGAGGTGGCGATCAAGGTCATCCGTCGCGAAGCCTTTCCGTCGGATGAGATGGAGACCCTTCTCAAGCGCTTCGAGCGCGAATCCAAATCACTGGCAAAACTTTCACACTCCAATATTGTGGGGGTGATGGATTACGGTGAACACGACGGCCTGCCCTACCTGGTGATGGAATACCTCTCCGGCGGCACGCTCAAGGAACGCCTCGGAAAGCCTCTGCCCTGGCGCGAATCCATTCAGATGCTTCTGCCCATTGCCTATGCCCTCGAATACGTGCATGGGATGAACATCATCAACCGCGACGTCAAGCCTTCCAATATCCTCCTGACCGGAAGCGGCCAGCCCATGTTGACCGACTTCGGGCTGGTGAAAATCTTTGGCGACAAGGAAAAGGATGCGACCCACCTGACCAGTTCCGGCACCGGGCTTGGCACACCCGATTACATGGCTCCCGAACAATGGACCGGTGAACCCACGGCGCAATCCGACCTGTATTCGCTGGCGGTGGTACTGTATGAAATGATCACCGGTCACAGGCCCTACACAGCCGATACCCCGGCGGGCGTTCTGTTGAAACAGGCAACCGAGCCCCTGCCCCTCCCCAAACGATACATCCCAGACCTGCCCCGCGACGTGGAATCGGTGTTGCTACGGGCGCTTGCCAAAGAACCCAAAGACCGCTACCCCGACATGCACGCCTTCATCGAAGAGTTGCAGAACCTTCTGGCTGGTAGACCGGTGATGGCTTCCTCCATCAAGACTTCGCAACTGCGCGACCAGATGACCGGCAAGGTGCGCCGTTCCGAGGTTCCGACTATTCCACCTCCAGTCCGCCGCAACAAGGCTCTGCCAATCCTGCTTGTGTTTGTGGGATTGTTTGCGCTTGCTGTCCTTGCAGGAGGCGGATATTGGGCGCTGACCAGACCGGGGATTTTTGCCCCCGTTGTGACGCCAACCCAGCCGCCAAACCTGCCTTCGCCAACGGAGAAAATCATCCCGCCGACAGCGACTCCCGAACCGCCGGCGACGAACACCTCAGAGCCATCCACGCCCACCGAGCCGTCGCTGCTGACAGAGATCACGGATAAAAGAAATGTGCCAATGGTGTTGGTTCCAGCCGGTGAATTTACCATGGGCAGCGACGATACCGGTGATGTCGGTTCGCGCCCGGCGCATGAAATCTACCTGGACGCCTTTTACATCGACAAGTACGAAGTCACCAATGAAATGTACGACGCCTGTGTGTATGCGGTTGAATGTCGCAAACCGCAGCAGGGAGGCTCTGCCACGCGAAATACCTATTTTGCAAACCCGGTCTTTGCCAACTTCCCCGTCTTGTACGTGGATTGGAAAATGGCAAACGCCTATTGCGCCTGGCGCGGGGCGCGCCTCCCAACCGAAGCGGAGTGGGAAAAAGCCGCGCGCGGCGCCGATGCCCGCCTGTATCCCTGGGGAAATCAGGAACCCGATTGCAGCCTGACCAACAAGGCCGGTTGCGTGGCAGATACCACGCCCGTGGATCAGCACGAAGCGGGAGTTAGCCCGTACGGTGTCTTTGGCATGTCGGGCAATGTCTGGGAGTGGACCAGCACCCTGCTCAAACCATATCCCTACAAAGCGGATGATGGGCGCGAAGACCCGGATAAAACCGGCGAACGCATTGCCCGCGGCGGCTCATGGCATGTCTTCGGCGGCAACAGCGGCAATGTCCGCGTGGATACCCGCCTGAAACTGGACCCCGGTTATTATGGCGGATACGTTGGCTTCCGCTGTGTGGTCTCGGTGGAAGAATGATGACAAAATAAAATCAAAGTCCCGAAGGCCTCAACACCTTCGGGACTTTCTTTTTTATGCCGCGCCTTTCAGGTAAATTCCTGTCGGGTCGAGTTCTTCGCGCAAAATTCGCAACTCGTTTTCGGTGACAGGCTCCGTTTCCCTCACTTGTGCGGCGGTCTTCAAATCCCAGCCGGTGTTGGCTTTGGCATCTTCCACCGTCTTGCCGGGATGCAGGGCGGTCAAAATCATTTCGCCGTCTTCGTTTGGTTCGAGGATGCCGATGTCGGTCACCACTGCCAGCATCCCGCCGCCGCGCAATCCCGCAGCCTCGCGGTCACCCTTGCCGCCGATGAAACCAGCGGAGGTCATGAACTCCACCTTTTCGGGGAAGCGGCGCTTCTGATGCGGAGTCATGATGTAACAGCGGTTTGCCCACGCCGCGATTTCCTGTGACCCACCCGAGCCGGGCAGCCTCACCTTGGGATGGTCATACCCGCCGATGACGGTGGCGTTGATGTTGCCATATTTGTCGATTTGCGCCCCGCCCATGAAACCCACGTCCACGTTGCCGCGCTGGAGGTAGTTGGCGAAGATGTCGTACATGCTCACCACCGAAAGCGACCCGCTGACGAGGGTGGGGTCGCCAATGGAAAGGGGGAGCCGCGCCGGTTCCGCGCCAATCACGCCGGCTTCGTAAATCATCACCAGGTTGGGGGCATGGGTCCGTTTGGCCAGATTGCAGGCAAGGTTGGGCTGCCCCACGCCCACAAAGACGACGTCGCCATCGCGCAGCAATCGCGCGGCATTGATAATCATCAACTCAGCAGAAGAGTAATTCATTTTTCCTCTCGATTCTCAGGATGCCCGTAATTGTGCCTGAACTTTGCGCGTCTGGCAAGGGATGGATTCACATTCCCGAATTCCTATTGATTCGATTTGCAAAAGGAAGGATAATAACCGCGAGGAGAGAAGCCATGAAAAAAAATCATTCCATTATCGCCCTTTGCCTGATTCTCATCTTTGTTGTTTTGGCTTGCAACCTGCCAAACCCGCAGGATACCGGCCCCGCTGTGATTCCCCCCACCAGCACGCCCCTGCCGCCATCTGCAACTCCCGCCATGCTGGCAACCGCCACCGAAACCCCTTCGCCGACGCCTGAACCTCCCACACCCACCAAAGAAATTTTCCATTCGCTGATTCCATCATCCAGCATCAAGATGGGAAAGTTGATTTTGGACGTTGTTTCGGCGGATACCGCTGCGGAGAAACGCGCTCCCTACGGCGATTCATACGACATCAACCGCTTCGAGCGTCCCTTCCTGCAGGATATGACCTACGTCGCCGATCTGGACATTGCCAGCTTCAATCTGGGATACGACGAAAAATTTTTCTACGTCTCGATTGAACTCGTCGGCACAGACCCGAATAACGATATCGGCATCGACTATGCCGTCGAATTCGATATCGATGCCGACGGCTTTGGTGACAGGGTGATCGTTGCCCGTCCGCCATACAGCCCGAATTGGTCGGTGGACAACGTGCAGGTGCTGGAAGATACCAACCGCGACACTGGCGGTCTCTCCGGCGAAAGGGCGGAAGCGCCCCTGCCCGGTGATGGCTACGACACTGTAATCTTCGATGGCGGGCGCGGCGCAGAGGACGACCCCGATCTGGCATGGGTGCGAGTCAATGCCGGAGACAAAGCCACCGTGCAATTTGCTTTCAAGAGGTCCTTTGCGGGGACAAAATTCATGTACGGCGTGCTTGCCGACGGTGGCCCGAGGAGCGTTGCCGACCTCGATTACGTGGACCGTTTCACCGAAGAGGAGGCGGGCTCACCCGTGCGCGGCCAACCCAATTATCCGCTCAAAGCCTTGTACGGCGTGGATAACGTCTGCCGCGAAGTATTTGGTTTTACAGGGACTCAACAGGAACCCCAGCGCTGTTCGCCGATCAAATAAAAGAAAACGTCCCGATAGTCTCAACCCATTGGGACGTTTTTTGCAAACTCCCGCATCATCTCGAACACCTCCTGTGGACGTTCCAGCGGCAGGAGGTGTGTTGATTCTGCCAGCGTTTTGACCTGGATTTTTGGGTTTTTCCGTTTGACCAGTTCCCCAGTTTTGGGCAGAAATGTATCACTCTCTGCGCCGCGAATGATGAGGGTGGGGATTTGCAGGTTTGGCAACTCGCGCCAGAGGTCGAAATCGCGCAAGCCGGTCAGGTAGATGCGGGCTTCCCATTCGGGAGAGTAGGCAAGTTCAAATCCGCCGCCTTCTCTGTGTTTGGCAATTCCCGAAATGTACACCCGCAGGCTTTCGTCGCTCATATATTTGAAGACTTCACGCGAACGATAGCCGCGAAAGACCAATTCCAGATTGTCGAAGGTGCGGCGGCGTTTGAGCGCCCCCTTGATCTTGGGGTGGGCTTTGTTCCCCAGCCCCAAAATGCGGACGAGGTTCCACGTCACCAGGAAGGATGGCATGAATAGCACCGGGTCGAGCAGAATCAATGCTCGGAACTTGGACGGGTCACGCAGCGCCGCCCTCAGGGTGACAATCGCTCCGATGGAATGACCCACCCCGATGGTTGGAGTCAACCTGCCCGTTGTCAAAAATTGCAACAGGTCGCCCGAGAGCGGATGCCAGTCATCCAAGTCTTCGGGCTTCGTCCCCTCCCACAGCGGGCGAAGCTTCATCCCGAAGACGTGGTATTCCGTTTTTAGTAAATCGAGCAACGGCGCGTAACACTCCGGCGGGTAGCCGTTGGCGTGGAGAAAATGAAGCGGCGCCCCCTCGCCGCCGTAGTCAAAAGATGGAATGCTCAAACCTGTGTACCTGTCTACTTGTTTACCCTAATACTTCCCGTAGTTGATCTTCTCGCTGTACTTCGCCTTGACCTTCAGCCGCTTGTGGACCTTCGCGCCGAGTTTTTGCCAGTACGCTTCGCGGTCTTTGACGCCGAACACCCACTCATCGAGATACGCCTGCACGCTTTCCTTCGACTCGCTGATCTTGTCCCAGGCGAGATAAAACTCATTGTCGCGGTCGTAATATCCCTGCGAGTACGATGGGTGACTGGCGTATGGAACGTGGCAGACCGCGTCCACGATATTGGCGGGGATCATGGTGCGGTTCGGGTCGGAGCGGATGACGGATTCGTCCACGATTTCTTCGGCGGTGAGGATGACCTTCTTCGCGGCGAAGGCGGCTTCCTTCTGCTCGCCGATGATGCCCCA
>CAILWD010000355.1 GCA_903837815.1 uncultured Chloroflexota bacterium
CTCCACCAACGCCATCGAGGTGGTCGGGCTTAAGGGAATGCTTTCGACAATGGCGCGTTGTTGCAACCCCATGCCCGGAGACCCGGTCATCGGCTTCATCACACGCGGACGCGGCGCCACCATCCATCGCCAGGATTGTCCCAATATTTTGAGCACCCGCGATCGTGATCGCCTGCTTCAAGTGGATTGGGGGCACGTGGAACGCACATACCCGGTCCCGATCAAAATCAAAGCTTATGACCGTCAGGGACTGGTCAGCGATATTTCCAACCTGCTTTCAGACGAAAACATCAACATCACCGACGTAAAGGTAAACCTCAACCGCAGCATGGCAGACCTGCGGCTGACCATCGAAGTAAAAGACCTGACACAGCTAAGCCGCGTCCTTGCGCGCATCGAAAACCTGCCCAACGTCATGGAAGCGCACAGGGTAAAACCAGGGTGAAGCGCTCCATGATAAAAATGGCCGCATCGAAATTCATGAAAATATCGGGGTTTGCAAAACGCAATGCCTTTCTTATTGTATTGATCGTAGCCTTTATGTTTTACGGGGTCAGCGCCGGCGTAAAAATAAACAAACAATCAAAAACCCCGCAGCACATATACCTTGCATATTCATTTTTGCATGGCAGGGTGAACCTGGTAGAAATGCCCCAAAGCACCTATGACATGATCTACTTCGAAGATAAATGGTATGTGATTGGAGGAATCACCCCCACACTTTTGCTGCTGCCCTTTGTTGCCATCTTTGGAACCAATATCAGCGATGTTTTTTTTGGCGCCTGCGTAGGGGCGTTGAATGTCGCATTGATACACTCCCTGCTGGGCAGGCTGGTGGAAAAACCTTCGACACAGATCTGGCTCACATTGCTCTTTGCCAGCGGCACATCACATTGGTGGTTGTCCAGCGTGGGGGCGGTCTGGTTTAATGCGCAGATCGTAGCGCTGCTATTCCTGATTTTATACGTCCGCAGTTCCATTCAGGATAGACCGTGGCTGGCGGGCTTATGGCTGGCTCTGGCATTTCTCTCCCGTCCGTCAGTTTTATTTTCAGCATTGTTCTATTTATTGATCGTCCTCACCAAAGAACATGCTATCCGCCCCAATCTAAAAAGAATCATTCCATTTGGAATGATGGTTGCAGCCGGCATTGCCGTCATGCTGACCTATAACCAGCTTCGGTTTGGAAATCCGCTGGATTTTGGGTATAGCTACATGATCGGGTCAAACACATTGACCAGAACCTACGCGAGAAGCGGCGGGTTCAACATACAGTATGTGCCATGTAATATGTATGTGTCGCTTTTCGGAATGCCCAATATCCGTCTGCCTTTTCTGCCAAGCGTCAACGAAGCCTGCCCCTACCTCGAACCGATCAAGCACGATTTCGGAACGTTATCCAGTTTTTTCAATCCTTTGGGGATGAGCATGTTCCTGGCAACTCCCGCATTCCTGCTGATCTTCCGCGCAAAACTACGGGACGACTTTGTTCTTCCCGCCTGGGCGGCGATGATCGGCGTTTTATTCTCCATCTGGATATACCATGCGCCGGGCTGGGTGCAATTTGGATATCGTTTCACCAGTGATTTCATGGTCTTTCTCTTCGTCCTGCTTGCGCGTTCGATAAAACAAACAGGGCGCCTGGAAAAAGCATTGATCCTCCTTTCCTCCGCTCTGGGAGCAACCGGGCTGTACCTCATGTATTATATGAATTTTGGCTTGATATGGTATGAAATGTTCCTGGACATGGCAAGAAAGACATACCATTTCATTTTTTGATATTTACACTGCGACCTCTTATGAACCTCATCAAAGAAAAACCAGCAAAAATCCTGATAACCCTGCTATTTCTCCTGGCGGTCATATTTCGCATCATCTGCATCCCGCACACCAATTACGATATGACAGCGCATAACGTCCCGTGGTACATGACGCTTTACCAGGACGGGATTGTAAAGTCGATGGCAACGGAGTTCGCAAACTATAGTCCACCGTATACTTATTTTCTTGCCCTCGCCACTTTTACCCATGACTTCATCCCCCCGCTCACAGCAATAAAATTAATTCCAATTTTTTTCGATGTACTGGGCTCCTTTTTCGTTTACAGAATTATCAAGCTGAAATTTGCACAGGGGCCCGCGCCTCTGCTGGCGGCTTCAATTTACCTGGCTGCCCCAACCGTCATTCTAAACAGCGCAAGTTGGGGGCAGGCGGATTCGCTATACACCGCTTTTTTTCTTGCATGTCTTTACTTTATATTGACCAAAAGACCGTTTCCCGCCATGTTATGTGTTGGCATTGCTTTCGCCATCAAAGCGCAAGGGACATTTTTCCTGCCCTTTTTGGCAATTCTGGCAATACGAAAAAAAATCCCATGGTCGTATTTTGCCATGATGCCGTTTGCCTACATAATTGCCATTTTGCCAGTTGTGCTGGCGGGAAGACCATTCCTCGAAGCATTGTTGATTTATAAAAAACAGTCCGTCACATACTCTGTGATCTCCATGTATGCGCCAAACGCCTACCTGCTGATTCCGAACGAATGGTATTCATGGCTTGCGCCGGCAGGTATTATTGGCACGGTAATATTGCTTGCATATTGGATCAACTCCACGGCAAAAAGCGGAATCGAGTTCGACGACAAACACATCGTTCTTATCGCGCTTATTTCAGTGGCATTAGCGCCTTTCCTGCTGCCTAAAATGCACGACCGTTATTTCTACCCTGCAGACGTGTTGTCCATTGTTCTGGCTTTTTACTGGCCTTCATTATGGTTTGTACCCCTGCTGTATCAATTTGCCTCGGCAAGCGCAGTCTCGATTTTTCTTTTCCACACAGACCCTTCCTATGTGGTCATCGGATTTCTGTGCAACGCAATCGCGCTTGCGGCTGTTTTACGAACACAATGGCTTGCTGAAAATCGCGCTGAAATGAAGCGGCAAGTATCGGCGCCGCTTTCGTTGCTGACCGCCATTCTGATCCCTGTCATCCTCCTGGGCTTCAGCATAAACCTGATTCTGACGCCTGCTTTTATAAGAGTTCAATACGCGGCATCTCACACCTCCGCCAGACAATACAGCCTCGAAAAGTCAGAGCGGTTTCAATTGGCTTCGGTCATAACAGAATATCTAAAAAGCGAAAAAAAATCCCAAATTCTGCGAAAGTTTTCCTACGCCGATGGGTCACCCGTGTTGAGTGAAGCCGACATCATCGCCGTGGATGGGGCAAAAGCGACAACGGGAAAAATATTCAAGGCCTGGCACATGTCTCTGACGGCAGTTCTCATTCTGGGGTTGCTCGCCTGGATCGGAGATTGGCTGCCAAAATTCAGGCGCGGAGCAAAACAGGGAGGGTGGCTGGCAATTATCAGCGCAGTCATCCTCGGAGCCGCGTTGATCCACTTCAATGTTTTCGACCCGACGACTCACTATCCGGAATCCAGCGCCCTGACAATGTTATTCCCGAAAAGCTTCTTGTTTTTTTCATCTCTTTTCACTCTGCTCGCCCTGGGTGGGGGCGGCTTCCTCTTTACAAGGATTTCACTTATTCCACCGCACGCAAACTAAGATACTGGACTTTACCGGTATCAACATACAAGCATTATCCCGAAGATTTATTTCGATCTGTCGACTGATTGACGTGAGATTACGCCAAGACACGGAGACGCCGGGATTGGATTACCGAAATCTCCGCGCCTTGGCTGTTTATCGAGTTTTGTGGCTAATTCAAGAATTGGGCTGTTGACATACGCAGCGCGTCCCGCCCCGTGTTGAAGGCAACGTAATTCGCAGCCCAGACCGCAGGCTTGGAATTGGCTTTCTTGAGCGCGGCAAGCCACATCTCAGGCGGGAACTGATTGAAGGGCGGCAGGGTGCTGAGGATGCCCATCATCACCACGTTGGCAGTGCGACCTGAACGGTCGCCCAATTCAAGCGCTTTGCCCAAAACGTCCACCTCCACCACATGGTATTGGCTCAGACAGGCGTGGATTTGCTCGTCGGTCGGATATTTGTCTTCGGGCAATCCCTCCGGGACAATCTTGGTTTGAGCCAGAACTACCGTGCCGCCGGGCTTGAGCATTTCGAGAAACTCGGGCCGCAGCACTTCGCTCTTTTCCATGACGATCAAGCAGTCTGCGGTGCCGGGCAACAGCACGGGACTGGCGACGTTTCCACAAGCGAAGGTGCTGATGACCGGTCCGCCCATTTGCGCCATGCCATGCGTCTCGCCCTTAATAATGTTCTTCTCATCGTACCCGGCAAAGGACGCCAGTTTCGACAGCACGCTGCCGAAGAACAGGTTGCCCTGTCCGCCCACGCCGCGGATGGCGACAGAAAGCCTCGCAGGGAAGTTCTCCTTCGGGACAGCGGGGATGGTGATCTCCTGCGGCGGCTCGGCGAACACCGGCGCGGCGGGAAGATTCATGTCCTTGAGGTCAATTACCTTGAGGACATTGTACGGGCAGGACTGGGCGCAAGCGGGGGCTGATCCGCCACAGCCGCTGCACAGGTTGTTGACGACGGGAATCCCGTTTTCGTCGAGTTCGATGCCGGGGCAGATCAGGCAGACGTTGCACTGTTTGCAGGCTTCGGGTTCGACGAACACACGCTGACTGCTGGCTGGGACTTTCTGCACGCAGACCCCGTCATTGACCACGAGGGTGGTGAAGACGCCGTTCGCCGCATCCGCCAGGGCAGCCTTGAGTGACTTTCTCACGTTCTTCTTGTCGTACGCGCCGACGGTCACGACCTTTGCGCCGTGCGCCTTGAGCGATTCGGGCAGGTCGAAGCGGATTTTCTCGCCAGCCATGTTTTCGGGCGAAGTCGGCGAAGATTGTCCGCCGGTCATCGCGGTCCATGAATTATCCAAAATTACCTTCACGCCCGGCACATTGCGGTAGACTGCGTTGCGGGTGGCGTCGAGTCCGCTGTGGCATTCGGTCCCGTCACCGATGAGGCTGATACAGCGCCCAGCCTGTTCCGGGCGGGAAAGTACGTACCCCATGCGCTCCGCTTCGCTGGCGCCCATCGCCAGCCCGGTATCGAGCGCGTTCATGAAATACAGCAGGGTGTTGCAGCCGATGTCGCCGAAGACAACGTCGATTGCCTTCTTCTTTTTCTGCAGGGCGATTTCCTCCGCAAACAGGCGGTAGGGACAACCGGCGCAAATCACCGGCGGGCGGGGAATCGACATGGCGTTCTGCGTCTGCTCATGGCGCATCAAGCCCAATTTTTCAGCGACCAGCGCCGGGCTCCACTCGGTCAACTTGCTGAACGGCTCCTTGCCATCCACCTTGAATCCCATGTTCTCGACGACTTCCTGCAAATAGCGGTAGCCGTCTTCGATGACAAAAATCTGCCCGTGGATCGACTCGCAGAAATCGCGGATCAACTTCATGGGCAGCGGGTTGGTAAACGCCAGCGAGAGGATGTCGATATCCGCGCCGAGGGTTTCCTTCACTTCGCGCACGTACATGTCGCCAATGCCATAAGTGATGACGCCGACCTTGCCCGAAGCCTTTTCCCATTTGTTAAGCGGACTCTCCTCGACCATCTTCATCAACGCAGGCATCCGTTCGGTCATCACAACATCGTAATTCTTCCGCGCCACGTTGGGCAGCACGTTGAAGGATTTGAGGCTCTCCGGCATCTGCACCGGCTCACGCTTTTGAATCGGCATCAGGTGGATCAGTCCCTCGCTGTGACAGAGATTGCCGTTGGGCATCACCACCACCTGGGTTCGGTAGGCGCGGGAGATTTCGGCGGCAAGCGCGGCGGATTCGTGCATCTCCTGGTGGTTGCGCGGCTCGAAGACCGGCACGAAACAACTCTTGAAAAAATAGCGCGGATCGATTGTGTGCTGGGTGGAACTGGGGGTGAAGTCGCTGGCAATATAATAAACCAGCGCGCCGCGCTCCAGCACGAACAATGCGCCGCTGGTGAAAATATCGCCAGCCTGGAAGAGACCGGGAATCTTCATAGTGACAACGCAGTCGCGTCCCGCCATCGAGTGACCGTGTCCCACGGCAGATGCCACCGCCTCGTTGACCGACCAGCCGACCTTGATCAAATCCTGCACGTTTGCCAACCCCTTGTCGATGACCTCGGAACTGGGCGTGCCCGGATAGCCGTCCGCCGCATGGATTCCGCCGCGCACACAGCCGCTGGCAAAAGCCATATTACCCTGTAAAATTTCGGCTTGCCCGGCTGGAGCCTCACATAACTGCCTGACAGAATTTTTCATTTGTCGTCTCCTGAATAAATGATTGGGGAATCAATTTCAGTAATTTTACCCCGTGCGCGGGTTTCCCAAATGGAACTTACGCTTAATCTTGTCCGCCAAACTTCACGAATCTGGTCAAATTGGCGGGATTCAGAACCCCATTCCCGGCAAAACCATGTTTTATGTTACACTCGCCATCCACTGGTAACAAATTTCACAACCCCAACTCTTACATGACCAAACTAACCACCCTCTTCCACGAATATCCGCGCCAATTCTGGCTGATGATTGCCGGCATTGTCATCAGCACCGCCGGCGGAAGCATGATCTGGCCCTTCATGTTGATCTACGCCAGTGCAAAGTTGAACCTGCCCCTCAGCACGGTGGCAACGCTTATCTCAATTAATGCCGGTACGGGGCTTTTCGCGTCCTTCCTCGCCGGCTCCCTTGCAGACAAAATCGGGCGCAAAGCCGTGATGGTCTTCAGCCTCGCACTGAACGGCATTGCCTATTTCTTTATGATGCGCGCCGAAACCTACCCACAATTTGTAACCTTAATGGTGTTCATCGGCTTGTCGAATCCGCTCTACCAGGTGGGGGCAGATGCCATGCTGGCAGATATGATTCCCAGTGAAAAGCGCACCGATGCCTACGCCATTAACCGCATTGCCAACAACGCCGCCTTTGGCATCGGTCCAGCCGTCGGCGGGTTCCTCGCAGGGCGGGACTACAACCTGGCATTCATCGGCGCGGGTGCAGGCTTTATCATATACAGTCTGCTGCTCCTCTTTCTCGCGCGCGAGACCCTCGACAAAACCTTCAGCAAGGATAAAGCCAGCAGGCCAGCCGATCAGCCCCCAGCGGCGGAGGGTTATCTGCGCGTCTTCCGCGATAAAGGCTACATGGCATTTGTCGCCCTCGTGGCAATCGGTCTCACTGCCCCCAGCATGTTGTGGATCCTGATGCCTGTTTATGCCAAAACCAACTTCGGCATCCCCGAAGCTCTCTACGGCTGGATTCCCACCACCAACGCCATGATGTGCGTCTTCGTGCAGTATTCCATCACGTCGGTCACGCGCCGCTATCGCACCCTGCCTGTCATGGCGGCGGGCATGTTCGTGTATGCCATTGGCGTGGGCAGCGTGGCGCTGATGTCCAACTTCTGGGGCTTCTGGATCAGCATGGTCATCCTCACCTTCGGCGAACTGACCATCGTCCCAACCGCCAGCAAATACGTGGCAGACATTGCGCCCGCCGACATGCGCGGCAGATACATGTCGATGTACTGGTTTGGCTGGGGACTCGCCCGCACCTGCGCCCCACTCATCGGCGGATTCCTCAACGACAATCTTTTTCCACAGGCAATCTGGATTGGTGGAATCACCATCGGGCTGGTCAGCGCCTTTGGTTTGATTCTGCTTAATAGGTTAACCAAATTCCGAACCGTCTGAAGGTGATTCTGTCTGCCGTACGGGGCGGAAAACAGAAACCCATCCAGACAATCAGGGTTATTACTACAACGAGAAACTTCGGAAATCATTCCGAAGTTTTATTTTAACGATGACTGGAGCATAAATGAACCTACCAAAGTTAATCCAAGGCGGCATGGGCGTAGCCATATCTGATTGGCGTCTGGCAAAAGCCGTTTCACAGTTGGGACAGTTGGGCGTGGTGTCTGGAACAGGCATCAGCCGCGTGATGGCAAGCCGGTTGATGGATGGCGACTTGAGCGGAAATGTGCGCCGCGCGCTGGCGAATTTCTCACTGCCAGGAATTGTACAAAATATCATAGACCGTTACTATACCCCCGGCGGCAAGTCGGCAGAAACGCCCTACAAAACCCCTGCCGCATACACCATCAAACCGCCGCAATTTTTGGATCAGGTCACAGCGCTTGCAAACTTCGTGGAAGTCTATCTCGCAAAGGAAGGTCACAATGGCGTCGTCGGCATCAACCTGCTGGAGAAAGTGCAAATGCCAACCATTGCCTCGCTCTACGGCGCGATGCTGGCCGGCGTGGACGTGGTGTTGATGGGCGCAGGAATCCCGACCCAAATTGCAGGCATCCTCGACAAGTTGAGCAACCACGAACCTGTCTCGTATCGGCTGGATGTTCACGGCGCAGGCAAGGATGACGACCATCGCATTCACTTTGATCCTGAGGCGATCTTTCCCGGCATTGCAAAGCTCGTCGGCAAACTCAAGCGTCCCAAATTCCTGCCGATCATCTCCTCGGTAGTCCTGGCGCAGGCATTGATCAAACGCAGCGAAGGCTCGGTGGATGGCTTTGTAATCGAAGGGCCCACGGCTGGAGGTCACAATGCCCCGCCACGCGGGGCCGTCAGTTTCAACGAAAAAGGCGAACCGATCTACGGCGAAAAAGATACGGTTGATCTCGAGAAGATGAAACAGCTTGGGCGTCCCTTCTGGCTCGCGGGCGGCTACGGCAATCCGAAACAGGTTCAGGCGGCGCTGGATGCTGGCGCAGCAGGTGTGCAGGTCGGCACAGCATTTTCCCTGTGTGATGAATCGGGGATGCGGGACGACCTCAAAAAACGTATGATTCAAAAAGTAATGAAAGAAGAGGCGGAGGTGTTAACCAGCGCGCAGGTTTCGCCGACAGGTTTTCCATTCAAGGTCGCCCAACTGGAAGGCACGCTTTCAGAACAGGAAAATTACGAAAAACGTCCGCGCATTTGTGACCTGGGATTTCTGCGCATCCTTTACAAAAAGGTGGATGGCTCGGTCGGTTATCGCTGTGCCTCTGAACCCGTGGATATGTTCGTCAAAAAAGGCGGCGACGTTGAAGATACAAAAAACCGCTCGTGCCTGTGCAACAACCTGACCGCCACCGCGGGCTTTCCGCAAGTCCGCAAGGATGGTTACGTGGAACAGCCGATTATCACCTCTGGTGACGATCTGGTGGCAGTCGGTCAATTCCTCAAGGAAGGCAAAACCAGCTACTCCGCCGAAGATGTGGTCAATTATCTGCTTGGACCATTCTTGAAGCCAAATCTTGCAACTGGTTAGAAATCCGCCCGAATTCCAAAGTTTCCCGACTTTGGAATTACACAAAAATCAAAACAGCCGCAACCCCAAATAGGTTGCGGCTGTTTTTCTATCGCCAAGTTGGATTTCCAATCCAAGTTACTTGCTCAGCATCGCTTCCAAATTTTTCTTCACCCCAAACCACTCTGTATCCAGAATGCTGAAGAACACCGAATCGCGGATTCGCCCATCAGGCAGAATCATGTGATTCCGCAACACGCCCTCTTTTTTTGCGCCCAGTCGTTCGATTGCTTTTTGCGAACGCTCATTGATTAAATCCGTTTTCAACTGCACGCGGATGGCGCGAAGCGTTTCGAAGGCATGAGTCAAAAGCAGGTACTTGCACTCGGTGTTAACCGCCGTGCGCTGGAATTCAGTCCCGTACCAGGTGCCGCCGATTTCCAAACCGCGATCATGGGGCGCGACATTCAAATAACGAGTCGCGCCTGCCACCCGTCCGCTTGCCAGGTGGATGACGGCAAAAGGCAAATCGGTTCCGCGTTGGGCGCGGCTCAAAATATCCAGAACCCAGTTTCGCATGTCGGCCTCAGTTTTCATGTCTCCGTAAAGCATAAACCGCCAGAAATCCTGCCCCGCGCCAATTTCAGTCAACCCAGAAACATGCGCCTCGCTCAACGGCTCCAGGCGGATGTAGTTTCCAGTCAGGGTCACGGGGTAAATCCACTCGGTCATTTTATGCTCCCAAATAGTTCGTTGATTTTTTGAAACCGAAAATCGAAGATGTGCTCCAGTTTGCGGCGAATCCACAGCGCGGTGACGATGTCGCCCAAAAAGCCAAACGGCGGCGCATAGGTCACATGGTCGGTCATCAACACGCCATCGGCGCATTTCTCGAAGCGGTGTTCGTGATACCAAAAGCGGTACGGACCCACGCGCTGTTCATCCACAAAATATTGCAAATCGCGGACGTGGGCGATCTCAGTCAGCCACAACGATTTGAGTCCGCGAATGAACTCCACGCGGTACTCGATGATTTGCCCTTCGTACATCTTCGCCTCGCCGCCCGCGATGATTTCAAAATTCATATCGGGCGGGGTGATGGCGTTCAAATTCTTTGGCTCTGAAAAATACTCCCACACCACCTCGATGGGCGCAGGGATAGTTTGCTCTCTGTGCAGGTAATGAATCATGTTTTACCTTTCCGCCCTCCCGAAAAAACATCGGGACAGCGTGAGCGTAGTCGAAGGGCTTTTTAATAGCAGTGCTTCGACTTCGCTCAGCACGCGCTATCCTTTCAACCAATCCGCTTCGCTCTTATCCTGCGAAGGGAGATAGGGCATTCTCTCGCCGTCGATTCCCAAAAACTCGGCGAGCGCGGCGCGCATGGCGGTGCGGTCA
>CAILWD010000356.1 GCA_903837815.1 uncultured Chloroflexota bacterium
CTTGCGGAGGCGCAGACGATCTGGCGGGGAAAGGTGCTGCACGGGGTTCGCGATGTAAGCGACCCAATGGAAAAGGTCAAACTAATTCTGATGAATTACAAAGACCGCTATTTGAAAGATTCCGAAACGTTCCCAGGCGGGTGCATTTTTATTACGTTCTCGGTGGAGTTGGACGATCAGATTCCGCATTTGTCGGCAGAGGTGAACAAAGGCTTTACTGGTTTTAAATCTTTGCTAAAACGCTTGTTGGATGAATGTCTGGAGGCGGGGGAATTGAATCCGGTTGTGAATACAGAAACGTTGGCTGAAATGCTTTTCTCTGGAATGGTCGGCTCGTCTGTGCTGTATGGCGTGGGCAAGTCGGCTGAACGGCTCGATAAGTCCATTAACTCGTTGATCGAATATCTCGAACAAAATCGCAACATTTTGCCTGCATAACTGAATATTTCGTTGGTCTGTTCGTTTAATCATTCCGCTTTTTGGAGATGATCGTGAAGGCATATTCTGACCTGAATACCCCCGAACGTATTTTGATGGGACCCGGACCCAGCATGGTTTCTTCGCGTGTGTTACGCGCGATGGCTCACCCCCTGCTGGGGCATCTCGACCCGAAGTTCATTGAGTTGATGAAGGAAGTGCAGGAGTTGCTGCGTTACACCTTTCAAACCGAGAACCAGATGACCTTGCCCATTTCTGGCACGGGCAGCGCGGGGATGGAGGCCACATTGGCAAATCTGCTTGAGCCGTCGGCATGACCAAAGTCTGGGCACGGGAGTTGGGCGCGTCAAATATCCGCGTCAACGCGATTGCCCCCGGCATGATCCTCACCGACATGCTTTTGGGCATGCCGCCTGAAGCGCTCGAAACCCTCAAACAAAAACCACCCCTCAAACGCATTGGCACTGTGCAAGAAGTGGCGAACTTGTATCTATTCCTTGCCTCCGATGCCTCAAGCTACATCTCCGGCGAAACCATCCGCATCGATGGTGGCATGGTGAACGGCACATGAGCTTTCCGGCTGACTATTACGAACGCGCCTATGCCGGCGTGTTAGGCAAGCTCATCGGCGTCTACCTTGGGCGTCCCTTCGAAGGTTGGACGTATGAGCAAATGACGGCGAACTTTGGCGAAGTGCATTACTACGTCAACGACCGCCGCGACTTGCCTCTGCGCAACAACCTGATCGTCGTCACTGATGATGACATCTCCGGCACCTTCACCTTCTTCCGCGCTCTGGCAGATTACAACAACGCGCCCACCCTCACCCCCGCCCAGATCGGTCAGACCTGGCTCAACTACATCATCGAAAATCGCACCATCCTGTGGTGGGGCGGGCTGGGCAACTCCACCGAGCATACCGCCTTCCTGCGCCTCAAAGACGGCATCCAAGCCCCGCGTTCCGGCTCCGCACAACTCAACGGCAAAGTCGTCGCCGAACAGATTGGTGCGCAGATCTTCATCGACGCCTGGGGCTTGGTCGCACCCGGCGACCCCGCCCGCGCCGTTGACCTTGCCCGCCGCGCCGCCAGTGTCAGCCACGATAGTGAAGCCATCTACGGCGCCCAGGTCATCGCCGCCATCATCGCGCAAGCCTTCATCGAACCCGACCTCAATAAACTGCTTGACACTGCCCTCACCTTCATTCCAAAAGACGCCATCATTCAGCATCTCATTTCCGATATTCGCCACTGGCACGCCACCAACCCGCACGATTGGCGCGCCACCCGCGCCAAACTTGAAGAGCGTTACGGCTATCACATCTACGGCGGCAACTGTCACATCGTCCCCAACCACGGGCTGGTCATTCTCAGCCTGCTCTATAGCGGCGGCGATTTCAACACCGCCCAAACCATCGTCAACACCTGCGGCTGGGATACCGATTGCAACGCCGCCAACGTCGGTTGCATCCTCGGTGTGCGCAACGGCTTGTCCGCCTTCGACCGCTCCGATTGGCGCACGCCCGTCGCCGACCGCCTCTACCTGCCCACCGCCGATGGTGGTCACGCCATCAGCGATGCCCTGCGCGAAACAGATTTCATCCTCCGCTCGGCGTACGCCCTGCGCGGCGAAACATACACCGCACCAAAAAATGGCGCGCGCTTTCACTTCTCCCTGCCCGGTTCTGTGCAAGGCTTTCAAGCGCATGATGATTCATCTTCGGTTGCCAACACGCCTCATCCCACTCGCCCCAACGAGCGTTGCCTTACGCTGGAATATCGCCTCGAACCCTACGGGACGTCTGCCCTGCTCACCCCAACCTTCATCCCCGCTGAAGCCATCGCCATGCCCGGCTCGTATGAACTGCTCGCCTCCCCCACCCTCTACCCGGGGCAAACCGTCCGCGCGGACGTGCTCGCCTCTACATTGAACACACAGCCTATTGATGTCAGCATCGCCATTCAATGGTACAGCGAAGCCGACCGCCTCTTCACGCTCGAAGCGCCTGCAATTTCCATCAACCCCGGTGAAGCCCATACCCTCGAGTGGCAAATCCCTGAACTGAACGGCGCCGCCATTGCCCAAGTCGGGATCTCCGTCGCATCGGATGAATCTCAAATTGGAAAACTCCATCTCAACTCCCTCACTTGGGGCGGAGACCCAAACGTGTCTTTCCATCGCCCAGCCACCGAATGCACGTTGTGGCATCGCCAATGGGTCAACGCCGCCGATGTGTTCACCCCACATTTCGGCGAAGCCTTCCGCCTCATCCAAAACCGCGGACGCGGCATGGCGATCACCGGCACCCGCGAATGGACGGATTACTCCGTGCAAGCGACCCTCACCCCGCACCTTGCCCAAGCCTTCGGCATCGCCGCCCGCGTGCAAGGACTTGAACGCTACTACGCACTCAGCCTCTCCGATCACAAGACTGCCAGGCTCAGCAAGCGGCTCGATGGTGAGACCACACTGGCGCAAACCGAATTCAGCTGGGAATTCGGTCAACCATATCACCTGCAACTCACGGTGCAAGCGCATCGAATTTCAGCCTTCGTAAATAACACCCTGCTTTTCAGCGTGGAGGATGCAACACCCCTCACCAGTGGTGGCATCGCGCTCTTGTGCGAGAACGGGCGGGTGGGAAGTGAAGAAGTGCAAGTCTCCCCTGTTTAGGAATAGATCATGTCCGTATTGAATCGCTTACGAGATTACCCTCATATTATAGAAGTTGCCTACCAGCTCACCGAGCGAGTGTTTCAGAGTCTGCATCCGTTCTTCAAACGCATCGGCTACGAACGCGCGGACAGGTTACTGCGCCTGCCCGAAAAACTCGGCAAAGGCGCGGTGTTCAACTGCCAGATGTGCGGTCAGTGCACCTTGCACTTCACTGGCATGACCTGCCCCATGGGTTGCCCGAAGAACCTGCGCAACGGTCCCTGCGGCGGGGTGCGGGCGGGCGGCTTCTGCGAAGTGGATGCCAGCATGAAGTGTGTGTGGGTCGAAGCCTTCGAACGCTCGCAAAAAATGAAGGTCTACGGCGACGACATCTACCAGATCCAGCCGCCGCTCAATCAGCAGAATGTCGGCAGGTCGGCATTTATCAACATTGCCTTCTTGAAGCATGCCGAAATGCCCGAAGCCTGGCAAACACAAACGGGTTTGCACCATGAATAGAACAGACGGTCGCTTCGAAGCCGCCCTGCGCTCCGGCAAGTTCGTGGTGACGGCGGAAGTCTCACCGCCCGATAGTGCCGATGCGCAGGATGTGTTGAAGGCTGTGCGGACCCTGGGGCGGTACGCTGACGCGCTGAACGTCACCGATGGGTCGGGGGCGAACTGTCATATTTCGAGCGTGGCGGCGTGTACGATCCTGTCGAATGCGGGGTATGAGGTCATATTTCAAATGTCATGCCGTGATCGCAATCGCATCGCCATGCAGGGAGAGTTACTGGGCGCCAGCGCTTTGGGCTTGCATAACGTGTTGTGTCTCACAGGTGATGATGTGACCGCGGGCGACCATCCGCAGGCGAAACGGGTATTTGATATGGATTCGATGCAATTGATTCAGACCGCACGGATCATGCGGGATGACGGCATTTTTTTGAGCGGGAGAAAACTGTCAGCGAAGCCAAAGTTATTTTTAGGAGGAGCAGATAACCCGTTTGTCGAGCCGTTTGATTTTCGTCCACTCAGATTGGCGAAGAAGATTCAAGCCGGGGCGGAGTTTTTTCAATCCCAATATTGTTTTGATGTGGAGCGATTGAAGAGTCACATGCA
>CAILWD010000357.1 GCA_903837815.1 uncultured Chloroflexota bacterium
CCATGAAAATTGCATTTGCAGGTGCAGGGTACATCATCAATATCCATGCCAAAGCCGCACAGTTGCAAAAGGATGTGGAGCTGGCGGCAGTGGTCGAAAAATTCCCAGAGAAGTCCGCCCCCTTTGCGCAAAAATTCAAGATCAAAAAACAGTATGAAACAGTGGAACAATTACTCAAAGCCGGGGGAGTGGATGCGTTGGTAATCGGCACACCAAATTTTCTGCACATGCCGCAGGCGATTGCCGCACTCAAGGCAGGTGTGTCGGTCATGGTCGAGAAACCGATGGCTATGAATACGCGCGAAGCCGCGAAGATGATGGACGCCAGTGCAAAGAGCGGGGCGACACTGATGGTGGCCCATTGCTGGCGCTTCGATGAAGATGTGCTTTGGTTGAGGAATCAATCGGGGAGGTTGGGAGAAATTATTCGCACGAAAGGATATGGCATCCATACACATTGGGGCCCTGCAGGCTGGTTCACGCAAAAGCAACTGGCAGGCGGCGGCGCGCTGGCAGACATGGGAATCCATGCGCTGGACACAGCGAGGTTTTTGCTCGGCGATCCGCAACCGGTTTCGGTCTATGCCAGAATTGGCACGCATTACAAGGATTTTGATGTGGACGATACAGGCGTCATCATTGTGGAGTGGGACAGCGGCGCGACCTCATACATCGAGTCGGGCTGGTGGCAGCCGCACATGGATGGCCCCGAAGCGGCGACGCAGTTATACGGCACGCAGGGATTCGGTCAACTCTTCCCGACCCAGCTCGAACTGCCAAACGCAAAAACCCAAAAGGTTGACCTCGTCAAATCGGGATTCAAATTCCCGCGCAAGGAACATTGTCCGCAAACGATGTATGACGCGCAGATGGCATACTTCCTGAACTGCGTTCGCAACCGCACCACACCTGTCCCCGGTGGATTGGAAGGGCTGATGAATATGAAGGTCGTGGAGGCGGCATATAAGTCCAGCGAAACTGGCAAAGTTGTAAAAATTACGAACTGAGGTGAAATATGCAGACAGCCATGATTATCAGTCCCCATGCCGATGACGCCGCCGCCTTTTGTGGCGCGACCATCGCCAAGTTCGCAAATGAAGGCTGGCACATTATCCTTGTGCGCGTCACCGATGACCGCAAGGATTCGATCGGCTTGACCATCGAGGAGACGATTGCCAAAAACACCGAAGAACTTCACAACGCGGCGAAGATTCTGGGGGTGAATGAAATCATCGAACTGGGATTCGAAACCGATATGCTGGCAGATGTCCCACTTGGGAAACTGCGCGAGCGGATGGTGTACCTCTTCCGCAAGTACAAACCCTACGCCGTCTTCACGTTCGACCCGTTTGGACTGTATGAAAATAACCAGGACCATGTCCGCGTGGCGCAGGCAGTGGACGAGGCACTCTGGGTCTCCTGCTTCGACAAGCACTATCCTGAGCATTTTGCGGAGGGACTTGAACCGTTCTCGGTTTGCGAGCGCTGGTACTTTGCCCGTCAGTTACCCAACGTAACCCACTACGAAGAAATCGCTGGGACGATTGAGCGGAAGATCGATGCGGTCTGCGCCCACCGTGAGATGATGCGCAACACCATCAACCAATACCAACTCCAGTTGAAGACCTGGGGCAAACAGGTGGCTTGGCTGCAAGAATCGAAGGAAGGCAACCTGAAGCCGCTGGTCGGGATGTTCCTGCAGGAACAGGCCAAGGCGCTGGCGGAAGCCGCAGGCTGGGATACGGAAATGTATCTTGCCGAAGCCTACCGCATGGAACGTTTCGGCGGTCTGGAACCGCTATTCCAGATGATGGCGGAACCATTGGAAAATGCCACGCCTGCACCTGCACGCGTCGAATTGGATCAACCGCATGAAACGAAGGTAGATGAAAAACAGCAGGCGCACCTTATCCCCGTGGATATCCACGAACGTGTGCGTCTGATGGGACACCACCACCTGTGCGCGGGCGCGTTCGATGAACTGCTCGAGTTGCCTGTCTTCCAATTGGGCTACGCCTCGCTGGTGGAACATCTAAAACCCAATCCCGATTTGATTGTTGAAACCGTGTACGGGTACGGGTTGTTCTGTTATCACTGCGGTTACTTCTCGCAGGAGGAGGGACGCTGTACCACGGGCTGGAAAAACAAGATCGCCAAGGATGTCGCGGTGCTCGATCATCTTGGTCTCAAGCCTGGCAGCCAGACGCGTCTTGAAGACCTGCAAAAACTGCTCGCGGAGAAAGTTCCTTATGAAAAACTTGAAGAGTTCTGCGGACCCGGCGGCGAAGGCAAGTGCGAGATGTATGCGCTGGGAGTCTGTCAGAAGGCTTACTCCGGCCTGCGGAAGAAATACGGAATAGAGTCCAAATAACCCATCGAGGAGAAACAACATGCAATCCACCAACAAAGGGTTTCGTGCCCGCATCCTGACCGCGCTCGGTTTCGGCTTCTTCATCGACTCCGCCGAGGATGTGGCCCTGCCAATGCTTTGGCCCGCTGTCCGTACTGCGCTCGGACTTTCCTACGCCCAACTGGGATACATCGACAGCATCCGCGTCATCTTCCAAACCTTCAGCGGCCCCTTTTGGGGGATGCTGGCTGATCGCTATAACCGCAAATGGATTCTGGTGATTGGAACCGGAGTCTGGGGCTTGTGGACATCGATCTGCGGACTCGCCACCGACTATTGGCAACTGCTCATCATCCGCGTGGTGGCTTGCATTGGGTTGGGATGTTTATACCCGGCTGCCTTCAGCCTGCTTTCCGATTCGTTCGGTCCCAAACAACGCGGACGTGCCATGGGAACCATCAGCGCCATCGGTATGTTTGGTATCGTGGCGGGAGCATTGGTCTTTGGCGAAGTCATCGGTATTTCTGAAAATGGCTGGCGGATTGGTTTCGTCGGGCTTGGGCTGACAAGCGTCCTCTCCGGGCTGGTGATTGCGATCCTTGTAAAAGAGCCGGTGCGCGGCGCGGCCGAACCCGAATTGGAAAGCATCATTACAAAAGAATCCGCCGCAAAATTCAAGTTCAGCATGAAAGATGTCAAGGAATTGTTCGGCGTGAAAACCGTGCTGGTGAACTTTCTGCAGGGGATTTTCATGCTGACCACCATCAATGCGCTGGCAACATTCTATGTCACCTGGCTGGTGGATGACCGTGGATTCTCGGAAGGCGATGCGCCCTTGTTCTTTGGCGGTGTGGTCATTTCGCTGGCGGTTGGCAATTTCGTCGGAGGTGTAGTGGGTGACTGGGCATTCCGCCACTGGCCGAAATATGGCCGCGCAGTGGTTTCGCAAATATCCATCGGCATCTCCCTTCCAGCGATGTGGTACCTGTTCTCATATGCCAACGATACAGCATCCATCCTCGTCTTCTCGATCATTTCAGGATTCTTCCTCGACTGGACGCGGCGTGGCGCGATGCAGCCGATGGTGCAGAATGCGGTGCGTCCCGAATTACGCGCCACTGCCATGGCATTAACGGAATTCGTCAATGGCGCATTTGCCTCGGTGGTCATCATTCTGTTTGGGAATTTCGCCAACCAGTACGGGCTTTCGCAAACCCTGCTTATCCTTACCAGTGGATTCTGGCTGATCGCTTTCCTGGTCACACCGCTCTACTATCTCGTCTACCCGGCGGATGCGCAACGCTTGCACGGTCAAATGCAGGAACGGCGTGAACTGATTAAGGGCAGATGATCATTACTCACCCAGATGGATTCGATGAAAGTCAAATTCCTTACAAACAGCAATGATTGGTATAAAAGGAGAAATTAAAATGTCTGAATTAGCAATTTTGGGCGGTCCAAAAACTCGAACAGAGCCATATCCCGCCTGGCCGGTCTGGGATCAACGCGACATCGATGCTGTGACAGAGGTTATCAAATCCGGGCGATGGGGCGGTTACCCTTATCCCGGTCCCAAGACTACCGAGTTGGCGAAAAAATTCGCCGAACTGCAGGGCGGCGGATACGCCGTGCCAATGGCAAACGGCACGGTTACCATGGAAGTCGCTTTGCGCGCTTCCAATATTGGTTGGGGGGATGAAGTCATTGTCCCAGCGTACACCTTCCAGGCAACCGCATCTGCGCCGATGAGTGCAGGCGCAATTCCGGTCATTGTGGATATCGATCCAAACACCTATTGCCTTGATGTAAAAGCTGCTACCAGAGCCATTACGCCAAAGACAAAAGCCATCATCCCTGTGCATCTCGGTTCGAACATGGCGGACATGGATGCGATCATGGGATTGGCAGAGAAGCACAACCTGGTCGTGATCGAGGACTGTGCCCATGCCCATGGGGCGAAGTGGCGCGGCATGGGCGCCGGCACGATTGGGCACTTCGGCTCGTTTTCCCTACAATCGTCGAAGACGCTTACCTCCGGCGAAGGCGGAATCTTGTTGTGCCGCACACCCGAATTGGCTGCGTTGGCCGCCTCGATCATCGACTGTGGACGTCCACACGCACTGGGCGGCGGAGCCGATGACCCCAACGGGTTGTCCATGCAGGGTGGGAACTTCCGTCTGAGCGAATTACAAGCTACATTAGCACTGGTCGGCATCGAAAGATTTCCAGCACAGGCCAAACAACGCGAGGAAATGGCGTCTTACATGGATGAAGCCCTGAGTGAAATTCCCGGTGTGCGCGTACTGAGGCGTGATGAACGTCATACCACACGGTCGTTCTATCGTTACATCTTCGCCATCGATCCACAGAAATTCGGAGTTGAACATGACGTGATGTGCGCCGTCTTGGGAGCAGAAGGCGTGCCTTGCTGGGTTGGGTATGAAGCCATGCATAATTATGAGTTGTTTCAGCCGCAAAAATCGAAACTTGCCGTGCCAAATGCCTTTCCTGAAAACTTCGATTTCAAAAACATGCATCTTCCCGAAGCGACACGCGCCTGCGAACGTGAATCTATCTGGCTTGATGAAAGTATTTTCCGCGCGGGCACAAAGGGCGTGGACGATGCTGTTGCGGCAATCAAGAAGATCCAAAAGAACGCTCAGGAATTAAATAATGCAACAGAGACATTCCGAATAAAACGCAAATAGAAGGCATATCCGCTCGTGCTCCCTCCTTTCTTAAGTATACGTGTGCTGGCTTGATAACGATAAGTCCCACGATTCAAATTCACTGCTCGACAGGCTTGCCGTTCACTTATCTCATTCTCTGTGATCGCGTATTTACCAGCTCTCGTTGTTCTTCCGAATTTAGATTTTTTTCGATAATATCCTTGATCACCGCATGTTCCAGACTCAAGTTCGCATACATTTGTTTCAGCCGTCGATTTTCTTCTTCCAGTTCCTTCAGTAGCTTCAGGTCACTGGCTGACATGCCGCTGTACTTTGCTTTCCACTTGTAGAAGGATGCTTTGCTAAACCCATGTTGGCGTACAAGTTCTTCCAGCGCCATGCCTGCTTCGGCTTCTTTCAGGATGTTTACAATCTGGCTTTCTGAAAACTTCGATTTCTTCATGATGTGGATCTCTCCTGGCTATATTTTGCCATGATTTTTCCACTTCTCACTGGTATGATTTTACGGGATGGTTATCCCTGCCCCGAAAGATTAATAGCAACTATTTAGGCAATTACGCCCCTTGGAAGGGGGGCGTAATTATTTTTATAAATTTTTCCTTGAAGACCCCCATATATAGGCATAACAAGCCTCGCAGACACCAAATATTGTGTTCCCTTGAGATTACATCGCCAATACGATGTTTAGGCGACCACTTTTGACTTTGGCATAGTAAAATTGCCGCATGACCTCTTACTGCGATTATTGCAATTCTCACACTGAAGATACTTTTAATAAGGTTTATCACGAGACCCAATATGGCTTTCCCCTTCAAGACGATAATTTATTATTTGAGCGCTTGATCTTGGAAATCAACCAGGCTGGGCTTTCTTGGATAACGATATTAAAGAAAGCCGATAACTTTCATGCTGCATATAGTCAGTTCGATATTGATAAAATTGCATCCTATGATGAAACAGATCGCGCC
>CAILWD010000358.1 GCA_903837815.1 uncultured Chloroflexota bacterium
CTCAAGGGCAAGTTCGACGGTATGGCGATGCGCGTCCCCACCCCCACCGTCTCGCTGGTGGACTTTGTGGCTGAAACTAAGAAATCCATCACCAAAGACGAGTTGATCGCCGCCTTTGAAGAAGCGGCTAATGGCCCGATGAAGGGTATTTTGGGCGTTTCGCACGAGCCGCTGGTCTCGATGGACTTCAAGGGTGACAACCGTTCGAGCATCATTGATGTCGAATCCTGTCAGGTGATGGGCGGTAACATGCTCAAGGTCGTAACTTGGTACGACAACGAATGGGGCTATTCATGCCGCGTTGCCGACCTGACCAAGCTCGTCGGCGGCAAGCTGTAGACCGGGACTCCCGCACCGCAGTCATGCCCTGACTATCTCGAATAACCAACGCTTAGAGGCGGGGTGCAGGACAGCGCCTCGCCTCTTTCATGTAAGGAGCAATTGACCCATGAAGAAAATGACAGTCCGCGATGTGAACTTCGCAGGTCAGCGCGTCTTAGTGCGCGTGGATTTCAACGTGCCGCTGGACGGCGACAAAATCACCGACGACACGCGCATTCGTGCCGCCGTACCCACCCTCAAATACATTCTCGACCAGAAGCCCAAGTCGCTTCTGCTCATGTCGCATCTGGGTCGTCCAAAGGGTGGCCCGGAACCCAAGTATTCGCTCAAGCCGGTGGTCGCTGCTCTCAGCGCCCTGCTCGGCGTGGATGTCCAGTTCGCCGCCGAAACCGTTGGCCCAGTTGCCGAAGCCGCCGCCGCACAGCTACCCGCTGGTGGTGTGCTACTCCTCGAAAACACCCGCTTCTACAAGGGTGAGGAGAAGAATGACCTCGAACTCGCACAACAGATGGCGAAACTGGGTGATGTCTATGTGAACGATGCCTTTGGCTCGGCACACCGCGCCCACTCCTCCACCGAAGGCGTGACTCGCTACCTGCCCGCCGTCTCCGGCCTGCTGATGGAAAAAGAACTGGATTACCTCGCAACCGCGCTGGAAAATCCGCAGCGGCCTTTCGTCGCCATCCTCGGTGGCGCGAAAGTGTCGGACAAGATCGAAGTCATTGAAGCCCTACTGGGCAAATGCGACAAGCTCGTCATCGGCGGCGGCATGGCAAACACCTTCTTCAAAGCGAAGGGCTACGAACTGGGCAAATCGCTGGTCGAAGACGATGCGCTGGAAACTGCCAAGAGCCTACTAATCAAGGGCAGCGACAAGTTGGTTCTGCCTGTGGATGCAGTGTTGGGCGACAAGTTCGATAACGATGCGACCCGCCAGACCATCACCGTTGCCGACGGTGTTCCCGCCGGCTGGAGCATCTACGACATCGGCCCCAAATCCATCGAATTGTTCCAGTCTGTCCTCGGCAGCGCCAAGACCGTCGTCTGGAATGGCCCGATGGGCGTGTTTGAAATGGCAAACTTCGCCAAAGGCACGAATGCCGTAGCACAAATTCTGGCCGCTGCCACCGCACAGGGCGCAGTCACCATCATCGGTGGTGGCGACTCGGCAGCTGCCGTAGAAGCCTCCGGTCTGGCAGACAAAATCACGCACATTTCAACAGGCGGCGGAGCTAGCCTCGAAATGCTCGAAGGCAAGGCACTGCCGGGTGTGGTGGCGCTCAAGGACAAGTAAACAGGGCTTCCTGAAGGATTCACATCCCGCGAACCCGTTTATAATCGAGTGTAAACGCCTCGATCGCTAGGAGAGAGACATGGGTCTACAAGTTGGCGAGTTCATCGGCCCATATCGCATTGTAGGCCCATTAGGTCAGGGTGGAATGGCAACCGTTTACAAAGCCTACCACCCTGAACTAGATCGTCATGTGGCGATCAAGATCATGAACGCCAATCTGTCGGAAGACCCCAACTTTCAGTCCCGTTTTGAGCGCGAAGCCAAGATCATCGCCCGCTTGGAACACCCCAACATTGTCCCCATCTACCAC
>CAILWD010000359.1 GCA_903837815.1 uncultured Chloroflexota bacterium
ACGTCAGCGGCCATGACCTTGCCAGAGACCACATGGTAGAGCAGGATGTCGGTCAATTGCTGTTTGTTTTCGGGCTTGAGCAGGCTGTCAAGAGTTCCAGCGGGAAGGGCGGCGAAAGCGTCGTCGGTGGGGGCGAAGACTGTGAAGGGTCCTTCTCCGCTCAAGGTTTCGACCAGTTCCGCAGCGGTCACAGCAGCCACGAGGGTGGTGAAGCGTCCGTCAGCGACAGCGACGTCAACGATGGTGTTCTTTTCCATCATGGCATCATCCGAGGGAGGAAGAAGCACCGCGTCGATGACATGAATGACGCCATTGGAGGTCTCGATATCGGTAATGATGACCTTGGCTTCATTGATGTAAACACTGCCCATGTCAGACTTGATGGCAATATCCTTGCCGAGGACTGTGGGAGCGCTGGTCAGCTTGGCGGCTTCTGCAGCCATGACCTTGCCAGAAACCACATGGTAGAGCAGGATGTCGGTCAACTGCTGCTTGTTTTCGGGCTTGAGCAGTTCATCGAGCGTACCAGCGGGAAGGGCGGCAAAGGCATCGTCGGTTGGAGCGAAGACCGTGAAGGGACCTTCGCCTTTGAGCGTGTCAACCAATTCAGCGGCTTGGACAGCAGCAACAAGTGTCTTGAAGCGACCGTCAGCAACGGCAGTGTCCACGATGTCCTTGAGCATCGGCTCAGGGGTGGCGGTGGGTTCGGGCATTGCGGTCGGCTGAGGCTTGGGAGGCTCAGGGGTGGGGGTGGCTGCGGGAGCGCAGGCTGCCATTACAAGGGAGGCAACTACCAGTACCATTGCGAACATTGAAAAACGTTTCATTTTTTCTCCATTTCTATTTCTAAAGTTGTCTATTATTTGCACAGGTTTTGCAAAGATATTGTCCTTATTTTATCCACTTTGTCCAGATTGTCAATATACTAGAATTATCTCTAATAAAACACTTAATTCCTCCTCCCCTCCTGTCACAAGCAAAACAAAAACGGGACGGTGCTTTTCGCCGTCCCGTTTTACTGGTTATGCTAAATTCTAAAACAATCTCAACACCGCGCTGCCCGCCAACAAGAACAACCACTGCGGGACAAAACTCAGCGCGACTGTTGCAACCGCTGTGATGCCGGTGGCGAAATCCAGCCAGGCTTCGCGTTCGATGGTCGGGTCACCTTCGCGCATGTACATGTTGACCACGACTCGCAGGTAGTAATATGCCGAGATGAGCGAGGTCAGCACGCCGATGACTGCCAGCCCTGTGAATCCGCCTGCGATGGCTGCGCGGAAAAGGTAGAACTTGCCGACCATGCCCATCGTCGGCGGAAAGCCGATCAACGAGAGCATGAAGACGGTCATGGCGGCGGCAAGGGCGGGATACTTTTTGGCAAGTCCCATGTAGTCGGAGATTTCAAGACCCTTCCCTTCGGATTTTTCGAGGGCAATGACCACGCTCCACGCGCCGAAGTTGGTCAGGACGTAGGCGAAGAGGTAGAACAAGCCAGCGGCGATGGAAGTCGCAACGACATCTTTGTTCCCGAACGGGACGAACGCCATCAGAATATAGCCCGCGTGTGCGATGCTCGAATACGCCAACATGCGCTTGATGTTGGTCTGCGAAATGGCGGTGAAGTTGCCGACAATCATCGTCATCGCCGAGAGCGCCCAGATGACATCGGTCAAGTCAGCGGAGAGGTTGGGGAAGGCGAGGGCGAAGACCCGCAACAGGGCGGCAAAGCCTGCAATCTTCGCACCAGAGGACATGAACGCGGTCACAGCGGACGGAGAGCCTTGATACACGTCGGGAGTCCACATGTGGAAGGGGACGGCGGCAACCTTGAAGCCAAACCCGATGAGAAGCAGCGCCGCCCCGATGGTTAGAATCAGGCTGGGGGTCGATTCCACGATCCCGCTCAGGGAGGTCGTCCCAGTCGCGCCGAAGATCAAAGCAATCCCGTAGACGATGAATCCAGTCGA
>CAILWD010000360.1 GCA_903837815.1 uncultured Chloroflexota bacterium
GGTTACAAACCCGACCTACTTCATCGCCTCTGTCCATGACTCAATCCACGCGTCGCGGTTGGATGCGATTTCGTCAGCGGACATGGCAGCAGGGACTTGGGCGACTGCGGCATGTTTGACAAAGGCTTCGGGAAGTTGCGCTTTTGGATTGACGGGATACACAAACATATTCAACGGCATGTCTTCCTGGAATTTCTGGCTCAGCATGAAATCGACAAACTTTTGAACAATCGGTTTGTTTTGTCCGTTCTTCAAAATGCCCACGAATTCGATCTGGCGGAAGCACATCCCATCAGCGACGATGGAGGCGGTTGGAGATTCATCCAGCGGCTCGGAAGCGAAGACCACTTCGGCAGCAGGGCTGGAGGCGTAGGAAACCACCATCGGTTGCGCTCCCTTTCCAGACGAAGCGGAGAAGTTGGTGTAGTACGCCGTCTCCCAGCCATCCACAACAACGACGCCGTTTTCCTTCAGGCTCTTCCAGTAGTCAAGATAGCCGTCGCCGAAATAGGCACGGGTCGCAAGCAGGAAGGCAAGCCCAGGCGATGAGGTGGCGGGATTTTCCACAACCAGCAGGTCGTTGTATTCGGGCTTTGCCAAATCCTCAAACGATTGCGGAACGGACAGGTTGTTATCTGCGAAGTATTTTTTGTCGTAATTAATGCAGACATCGCCATAATCCACAGGCAGGGCGCGGTTGGATGGGTCGAGTTTGAATTCGTCGGGGATGTCCGCCAGCGCGGGAGATTGATATGCCTCGAAAATATCCGCTTCGAGGGCGCGGGAGAGGAAGGTGTTATCCACGCCGAAGAGGACATCTGCCAGCGGAGCGTCTTTGGTGAGGATGGACTGGTTCAACAAGGAGCCAGCGTCGCCGCCTTGCAGAAAGACAACCTTGGCATTGTTCTCTGTTTCAAAGGCTTTGATTGTTTCCTCGCCAATGGCAAAAGAATCGTGCGTGATGACCGTCACGGTCTGCGGTTCGGCAGGGGTGGCGGGAGCGCAGGAGGTGAGCATGACAGTAAAAAGTAAGAAGTAAAAAGTGATGCGTTTCATAGTTAGACTCCAGTAATTAGTGATCGAGGCGGCGATGAACAACAAGCAGCAATCCAGATTTGATTTGGACAACCGCTGTATCGCCAAGCATTTCATTGCTGATGCCGCGTGTTTTGTGCGGATACAAAGTCTCGTCCCGCAGCGCCCATTTGAGATTTTCGGTGACAACGCCCGCCGCCTCTCCCTGCCAGGGAATCAACGAGACAAGGTCGCCAGCCATGCCGTTGATTTCGCAATGACTGCGGCAGAAGAAAACTTCCTCGATGCCATCGTCGAGTCGAAGGTCGAAGGCGTTGCACTGACGGTTCGACTTTCGCTCACCGTGTCGAAGGGTCGAAGGTCGAAGGTCGCCAAGGAGCGCGATGTTGCCGAGGGTCTGGTCGAGTCGTCCGCCAAGGGCGGCAACGATAATGACTTGCTTGGGATTCAATTTCAGGGCATGGGCAATGGCGAGTTCAAGGTCAGTTTCGTTTTTGTCGGCGGGGAAGCGGAGAAGTTTGGCGTTTAACGTTGAACGTTCAACGTTAAAAGAATCCATATCGCCGATGATGATATTGGGGCTTCTACCCAGCGCAAGGGCGTGGCGCGTCCCACCGTCCGCGGCGATGATGAAGTCGTCGTCACGCAGCAGGGCGCGGGCTTTTTCGAGGTTCGGCAGGTCGCCGTTGGCAAAAATGATGATGCGGGACATATATGTTCTTTTCATCGCCCTTCGACTACGCTCAGGGCAAAAAAAATCCTCCGAAGGCGGAGGATTAAATTAACGAATATGGAATCCCTCCGCTGGTATTAACCAGATCAGGTGATGCGGGTCGAGCAAGTACGCTCCTCTCAGCCTGTCGCGAAGTCCCGAAGTTCTCCGGGAACGCAGGCTCCCCGTTTAATTGTGCGGCGAGTATATGACCGTGACAGGCAGATGTCAAGTCAAAAAAACATGAATTTCCTTTGGTCCATGCACGCCGATGGTCAGCGTCATTTCGATGTCCGCCGTGCGCGAAGGCCCCGTGATGAAGACTGCCGCGCCCGCATCTTGCACCAGTGGCATGGCGCTTGGCAGCGAAGGCAGGATGTCGGCAGTATTGAGGATGGCAATGTGGATTTCGGGCAGGAGCGAGGCTTCAAGCGGATTCCCGCGCCCATCTGCGACCAGCACCGACCCGGTGTCTGCCAGCCCGCAACTGGCCTTTGTCACCCCGACAAGGATTTGCGGGTCAGGTTCATGGGTAAATTCAATGCCTGCCACCTGCAAAATCATTTGATCCAGCGTATTTGGCTCAAGGTGAATCTTTTTCACGCCGCGTAATCTCAAGAACTCGATCACTGCCTGCGTGGGATTATGCGTCTTGTAGACATACCCGCCAAGCGCGGTAAGTTCATGCGTAAATTGGGCATCGGGAAGAGGGACGGTTATGGAGCCTGCTCCAACAGTCATGGCAGGTTTCGGAATTGGCAAAGTTGCCTCGCGGACATCTCTGCTTTGATATCTCTCCCGAAACGTCTTGCCTGCAAAACGCGGGAGGTCCTTGCTGTAGCCCCAGCCTGTGAATGCGGGCATCCGCACCCAGCCCGAACGCGAGGCAAACAAAAAAGTTCCCAGCGCGGCAATTTTTTGGGAGAGGGCAAACAGCATCGGGTGAGTCGCGGCGCGGGCAAATATCCGCAGGAAAAGTTTGGTTGCCGGGGAAAGTCCCCGCCCGTCGCCCAGAGTCGGTTGAGTCGCATATCCCGCCCGCACGCGAGTCAACAACTTGGGCAGGTCGATGTCCACGGGGCAGACTTCCTTGCACGCGCCGCACAGCGAGGAAGCCTGCGCCAGTTGGACGTAATTTTCTCCGAGCAAGCCGGGCGAAATGACCGAGCCAATGGGGCCAGGATACGGCGCAATGGATAGGTCGCTGCCAATGTAGGCGTGCCCGCTCAGTTCGCGGAAAACGGGGCAAACGTTGAGACACGCGCCGCAACGGATGCAATACAGAGATTCTTTGAGCGGGGAATTTCGCAGGCGGCTGCGTCCATTGTCAAGCAGAATCAGATGCCGCTGTTGGTTCGCCCTGAGCGCAGACGAAGGGAGCGGCTTACGCAGCAGTTGGGTATACACCGTCAGTTTTTGTCCCGTTGCCGAGCGCGGCAAAAGCGAGAGCATGAGCGCGAGATCGTCGGAGGTTGAGACAAGGCGCTCCATGCCCATCAACGCAATGTGAACGGGCGGCAGGGTCGCCACCATGCGGGCGTTGCCTTCGTTGGTGACGATGCAAACCGCGCCCGTCTCTGCCACGCCAAAGTTGACTCCGCTCAAACCCACGTCTGCGGTGAGGAAGACTTCGCGCAAAACCTTGCGGGCGGTGGCGGTCAACGTGGGAATATCCACCGTGTAGGGGATGCCAAGTTTTTCGTGGAAGAGTTCCGCCACCTGTTCTTTTTTCAGATGCGCGGCGGGCGTGATGATGTGGCTGGGACGTTCATGCCGCAGTTGGACAATGTACTCGCCGAGGTCGGTTTCAACGACTTCGATGCCCGCCTTTTCCAAAGCGTGGTTGAGTTCGATTTCCTCCGAAACCATGCTCTTGGATTTGGCAATTCGTAATTTGGGTGATTTGGAATTGGGAATTGATTTTGCAATATCTACAACAATTTGGATTGCTTCGTTGGCGTCTTTGGCGCGATGGACGATGACGCCATTTTCTACGTTCTTGGCGATGAACTGGTCGAGGTATTTGTCGAGATGTTCGATCACATCGGCGCGGATGGAATGCGCCCGCTGGCGTCTTTCCTGCAGGTTGGGGACGGATCGAAAGGCAAGGGCGCGTCCCTTTAAGCGGCGCTCGGTATTGTTATCCAACGCAGTTTGTAAAGTTTCGTTTTCAATGGATTGGCGGATTCGTTGGCGGAAGGAGGCGCTCATGAATTATCCTGTGATCTGGGTTTGGGTGCGGCGGGCGGCAAGCCAGCCTTCCCGATATTATATCCACTGATGCGCATGGCGGCGAATTCGCTCATGGCACGGTAAAACAGTCCACCGCATTGCCGACAACCCCACGGTCGAGGCTGTTGCCGGTGTCGATGTATTGGGCATTCGGGTCGGATAACCCCATGACGACATAGGACTTCCCGGACGTGAACGGTCCGTACAGATCCATTTTGAAAGCCCCGGTACCGTCTGTGGTTGTGTTTTGCACGTAGAAAGGTTGATATTCCGTGTAACCAATCCGTTCATAGATCGGAATATAGATATTGGAATTTGCGGGAAATCCCCGGCCGGCTACGGTCAGACTCGTTGCCCCGCCTGCCGAATGACACTGAAACAGATATGTCGTGGAGCGAAGTTTGCTGTAAGCCAGGCTGTCCAATATGGAAATCTCCGGGCTGCTGATGCCGGTTGCGAATGTGCCATAGGCGTCGCCGCCATCCCACGAGAGTTTCCATTGCCAATACCCGGCTGGCAAGCCAAGAGGCCACCAATATTCACCAGCCCAATACGTACGATACCTGCTGTTGCCGTCGCTGACGTCTCGATTGATCCGAAAATCGTCTTGAAGAACATATTGCCCATCGGTGGATGAGATGGAAAGGTGAATGGGCAGGTCTATGGGGAGTGGGTAATCGAACGCGCACAAGGCGATCATGTGGAAATATTTTTCATTCTGGAAGGCATAGATCGCCGGGGGCGGATCTTTGGAAACCAGGCAATTGCCCTGCCCGCCGCCCCCGCCTCCGCCAAACGTAAGCACCTGGTCGAAATCCGTGACATTGGGCAGAAACGTGTTGGTTGGCGAGGGAGTGAAGGTCAAGGTGGGTGTGAGCGTTGGCGTAGGGGTAAATGTTGATGTCGAGGTGGGGGTAAATGTAAAAGTCGGAGTGGGGGTTACGGTTGGCGTAGAACTGGGTTCCAGCGTCGAAGTAAAAGATGGGGTTGGGGTCGGTTGAAGGGCTGTTGACGACAGTTCCAAAGTAGGAGGCAGGAAAGGCTCCGGAGAGGTCGTCGGTATGGCGCCGGGGACACAGGCTGAAACAAGGAAGCCCACAAAAAGCCAAATCCCGATGTGAGTGAATTTTTGGTTCGACATGTTCGACTCCGCAAAAAAAGGAATTACCCGGCGATTCTGTCTTCTTCGTTATCCAGAGAACTTCCAAGAGGCGGACGTTTATCTATGCGTGGTTCAAAACCTCGGCGATGTGCATTACCCGCTGGTTTTTTCCCTGACGGTGCAACCCGCCCGCTATGTGCATCAGACATCCCGCGTCGGTCACGACCAAAGCGGAGGATTGGGTCGACTCGAAGTTTTCGATTTTTCGCTTCAACCATTCCGCCGAGAGTTCGGGATGTTCCACCGACATGATGCCGCCGAAGCCGCAGCATTCATCGGCATGGGGCAGTTCCACCAGGGTTGCGCCTTTGACGTTTGCCAGCAGTACGCGCGGTTGCCTGTCCACTTTGATGCCGCGCAGGGTGTGACAGGATGAGTGGTAGGTCAGCCTGCCATACCATTTTGCGCCGACATCGGTCACGCCCAATTTATCCACGAGATATTCGGTAAATTCATACGTCCGCGCGGCGAGAGACTGGGCGCGGGGGAGCCACGCAGAATCGTGTTCAAAAAGTTCGGGGTAGTTGTGACGGAACATGTGCGCGCAGGACCCCGAAGGCGTGACAATCTCCCCTTCCGTATTCTCGAAAACTTTGATGGTATGTTCGGCGATGGCGCGGGCATCTTTGCGGAGACCTGCGTTGAAGTTCGGCTGCCCGCAACAGGTTTGTTCGCGGGGAAATTCCACACGAACACCGAGTCGGCTGAGAATATCCACGACTGATTCCCCTGTTTTCGGGAAAAGGGAATCAACAAGACAGGTGACGAAGAGTTGGACTGTGGTCATGAATCCATTTTATCCCAAATAAAATGCGCCCAACTTTGCGTCAGGCGCATTGCTTCAATTTTTTATCCAAACGTGATGCCCAAGTCGAGGGCAGTCAGGACGATGTCCGAGTCCATCGGCACCATCTTCATCCTGCCTTTTGCCTCTTCGATGGGCACATACTTGACATGTGGCGGGTCGAGGGCAACCATCACACCGGCGTGACCCTCTTCCAAACCGCGCACAGCAGCCGCGCCAAAACGCAAGGCGGTAAGACGGTCAAAGGAAGTGGGAGAGCCGCCGCGCAACAGATGTCCGAGGACGACCACACGGATTTCCTTGCCTGAAATTTCATGAATTTCAGCCGCCACTTTTTCACCGATGCCTCCGAGACGTTCGGCGCGTCCCGCTTCGTGCTCCAGCACCGAGACTCCGCCGCCCATGGGCGTTGCGCCTTCGGCAACCACCACGATGGTGAACTTGCTGCCCTGCGCCTCGCGCTCGCGAATTTTCTCTACGACTTTGTGAATGTCGTAGGGGCGT
This sequence comes from uncultured Chloroflexota bacterium, assembly GCA_903837815.1. Taxonomy (GTDB): domain Bacteria; phylum Chloroflexota; class Anaerolineae; order Anaerolineales; family Villigracilaceae; genus Villigracilis. The sequence continues at coordinate 6,451 of CAILWD010000360.1, forward strand.
TCGGGAATCAAGATTGCATCGGCAGAACCAGCCACCCCGGCGTGGACGGCAATCCACCCGGCATAACGTCCCATCACTTCCACGACCATCACGCGCCCGTGGGATGCGGCTGTCGAATGCAGGCGGTCGATACACTCGGTGGCAAACCCGACGGCGGTATCGAAGCCGAAGGTGACATCCGTCTTGTCGAGGTCGTTGTCAATGGTCTTGGGGACAGAAATCAGGTGCAGGCCCTTTTTGGCAAGGACGCTCGCAATCGCCAGCGAACCGTCGCCGCCAACCGTGATCAACGCGTCTATGTGATGCAGCCCAAAGCCACGCACGATCTCATCGCTGCGGTCAACCTCTTCGATGGTACCATCGGGGCGCGAGACCGGGTACTTGAGCGGATTATTACGGTTGCTGGTTCCGAGGATGGTTCCACCGAGGTGGGTAATCCCCTTCACCCTTTCCCGCGTCAACGGAATCAGGCCGCCGGTTGGGTACTGCTCCGGCAGAATAAGGCCGTTGAAACCATCAAGCACGCCATACACTTCCCAACCGCGTTTAATTGCAGAGAGCGTCGCCGCGCGAATTACAGCATTCAAGCCGGGGGCATCTCCGCCTCCGGTGCTGATTGCCACCCTTCTTATTTGCGTCTTTTGTTTTACAGGCATAAAAATTCTCCAAATGATTTTGCTTTTTCAGGCTGCATTATAGTCCGGAATTAGCAGAAGTCTACACAGATTTATCGCCAAGACCAATTTCTCCGGCGTCGAAAAATGCTGGTATCATTTCCAGCTATGGAATTCAAAACAACCCCTATACAAAAATTCGACCTGCCAAAGCGCATCGCCCGCCTCGGTGAATTAGCCTGCAACCTCTGGTGGACCTGGCAGCCTGAATCTGCCCACATTTTCGGAAAACTCGACTATGAACTTTGGGAACAGCTTGGGCACAACCCAATCCGCTTTTTGCGTGAAGTCGACCGCAGGCGTCTGTCCAAATTTTCAAAGGACAAGGATTATCTGGCGCTGTACGACGAATATTTCAAAAAGTTCGATGAATACTTCGTCAAGCCATCATGGACTCAAAGGGAACATCCCGAATTCAACAGCAATCCCGTCGCCTACTTCTCGATGGAATTCGGCTTGCACGAAACACTGCCAATCTATTCCGGCGGACTTGGCGTGCTGGCAGGCGACCACTTGAAAGAATCCTCCGACCTCGGCCTGCCGCTCGTCGCCATCGGATTGATGTACGCCCAGGGCTATTTCTCACAGCGCATCAGCGAAGATGGCTGGCAGGA
>CAILWD010000361.1 GCA_903837815.1 uncultured Chloroflexota bacterium
CTGCATGTGTTAAGACTTCGTGTAGTTTGCAGGCAGTGGCTGGTGGTTCACAATTCTGTGGAGAAGTTCTGTCAGACGAGTAAAGATTATTTTAATTTACCCGAACCCAATTTTACAACGCGGAAACCGGCGTTTTGCCACGGGGCGGCATCCCATCCATTGACAGTGTCGATCAGGGTTCGTGCGGTCGTTTTTTGTGCGACCGTTTCTGGATTCAGTTGCATAAATTCTGTATGCTTTAATAGAAAGAGAAGCGCATCGGCGTTTTGCACAGCGTCTTCAAAAGTTGGGGCAATAGTGATACCGTGGAGATTCGCATCTGGCTTGAAAGGATCACAGGCTAGAACCTGCGCCCCTTCTTTTTCGAGGAGATGCACAACTTCAACAGCGGGGCTTTCACGCAGATCGTCTACATCGGGTTTGTAGGCAAGACCGAGAGCGGCGATCTTTTTCCCATTCAGCGAGCCAAGCGTGCGCTTGACGACATCCACCACAAAATGCGGCTGGGAGTCGTTGACTTGTCTTGAGTGGTAAATGAGCGGTGTCAGGTCGGGGGCAGCTTCAACAAGGAACCAAGGGTCCACGCTGATGCAGTGACCGCCAACGCCGGGTCCGGGGCTGAGGATTTTCACGCGGGGGTGTAAGTTCGCAATGGAGATGGCTTCCCATACATCCACGCCGAATTTATCGGCAAGGCGTGAGAATTCATTGGCGATGGCAATGTTGACATCGCGGTAGGTGTTCTCCATCACCTTGACCATTTCTGCCGTGGTCGCGTCGGTTTGGATGATCTGTCCTTTGACGAAGATGGAGTATAAGTCTGCGCCGGCTTTGGCGGATTCAGGAGTTACGCCGCCGATGACGCGGGAGTTTTCAATCAACTCGCGAAGGATCTGTCCGGGTAAGACGCGTTCTGGAGAATAGCAAAGGTGGAAGTCCGTACCAGATTTCAGCTTGGATTTTTCCAAAATTGGGGCAACCAAGTCAAAGGTCGTGCGAGGCGGTGACGTCGATTCGAGGACGACAACATTGCCCTTCCTCAAATATGGCACAATGGCTTCGGCGGCGGCAGTCACAGCACGCATGTCGGCTAGTTTGTAGGTCGCGCCATTGTAGCTGCCCGTTTCGTTTTCCTTGAAAGGCGTTGGGACGGCGATGATGAAGGCATCGGCTTCTTCTGGTTTGAGGGCGGCTTTGAATTTTCCGCTTTTGACGGCGTTGGCAAAGATCTCTGGCAGACCCGGTTCATGGATGTGGATCTCGCCACGGTTCAATGTTTCGATGATGGTTGGGCTGATATCCACACCGAGAACTTCGACGTCGTTCATGGCAAATGTGGATGCAGTAGGGAGTCCGATATATCCCAGCCCGATGACACAAATTTTGTTGTATTTCACATGTGCTCCTATGGGAGTAAGTAATCCTGCCCATTATACAACCGCTGTGCGATTTGGTTTTGCAACGATTAGTGACTTAAATCGTAAATTTTCCATGATAATGCTGTTGTATAATTATTTGGAGGAACTACTATGGATTTCCTTTTAGACCCAAATATTGCTTATTTGATCCTGCTTGCTGGCATTTTGCTTGGTTTTTTGGCAATTGTTACGCCAGGAACGGGGTTGTTGGAGGCAGGGGCATTTATTTGTGTGGTTCTGGCAGGCTATGCGGTTTATAACCTGTCTATCAATTGGTGGGCCTTGCTATTGCTTGCAATAAGCGTGGTGCCATTTATTTACGCGGCGAGACAGCCAAAACGAGAGATGTATCTTGGGCTTTCGATTTTGCTGCTGGTTCTAGGCTCTGTCTTTCTCTTTGCCGTGGATGGTTGGAGACCTGCCGTTAATCCCTTGGTTGCTTTCCTGTCTTCTGGCTTGGTTTCAGCTTTTCTTTGGATCGCTGTTCGAAAGTCGGTGCAGGCTGCTTCTGTCCGTCCGGCGCATGACCTTGAGGTTTTAGTGGGACAATCTGGCGAGGCACGTACTAAGGTGCATGATGACGGAAGCGTGTATGTGAATGGGGAGTTATGGTCGGCAAAAAGCGGGAGTGAGATTCCTGCCGGAAGTCATATTCGTGTGGTTCGCCGCGAGGGATTTGTCCTCGTTGTTGAAAAAGAAAAGACTGAAAAAGACTAAATTCAAAAAGGAGAAACCATGGATTTTCTAGGCGGTAGTTTAATTTGTATCGTTGGCGGCGTCCTTCTCGTTGGTTTTATTGTTCTGGCGAATTCGATCCGCATCGTGCCGGAATACCAGCGCCTCGTTGTGTTCCGATTGGGTCGCAGCATTGGTCCGAA
>CAILWD010000362.1 GCA_903837815.1 uncultured Chloroflexota bacterium
ACTCCGTGCCTCGGTGTCTCCGTGGTTCAAGCATTTTGTAAAGCGAGAAAAAATGTTCAAGACCATCCGAGATGATATTCAATCTGTTTTAGATCGAGACCCCGCCGCGCGCAACGCTTTTGAGGTCATGCTTTGCTACCCCGGCTTGCACGCAATTTGGACGCATCGCGTCACGCATAAACTTTGGAAGAACGGCTTCAAACTCCTTGCACGTTGGATGTCTCAAACCGCCCGCAGTTTGACGGGAATCGAGATTCACCCTGGCGCGACCATCGGTCACAACTTCTTCATCGACCACGGCATGGGAGTGGTCATCGGCGAGACGGCGGAAGTGGGGGATAACGTCACCCTGTATCACGGCGTCACCCTCGGCGGTACGAGTTTGAACAAAGTGAAGCGCCACCCGACGCTTGAAGATAATGTCGTTGTGGGCGCGGGGGCGAAGGTCTTGGGCGCGATCACCATCGGCGCGAACAGCCGCATCGGCGCGAACGCGGTCGTCATCAAAGACACGCCGCCCGAATCCGTGGTGGTCGGTGTGCCGGGGCAGGTCGTCGTCCGCGAAGGTCGCAAGCATGTCCCCAACGAAAAAGCCGACCTCGAACATGGCTCTCTGCCCGACACGATTGGCGACACCCTGATTGCGTTGATTGCCCATGTGGACGCCCTCGAAAAGCGTGTCAACGGCGGACATTACGGTCCCGCACTGCATGTCCCCGAACGCGGTATCTGGCACGGCGCGGATTTCGCGATTTAGGAGATTGTAATGATATTGTGACATTTGTCACTTGAAAAATGCCTTCCGCCTCACAATAACAGACCTCTTGCGAAGGTCCAAAGTCCTAACCACGGAGCCACCGAGACACAGAGAAAACCAATTAAAAACTCCGTGCCTCAGTGGTTAACAGGTTTTCTTTGGCGCTCTCCCGAAAACTTATGCAAGAGGTCTAATGAAAGGTGGAAGCAATGAACCAAAGACCGTAACTACATCATCGCTGCGAGGGTAACCAACGCCATTCACTAAACACACTCTGGCTGTAAAAAACAACGCCCCAAAATTTCGGGGCGTTGTTTTTTTCGGGACTTCTGTTTTGCGCTAATAACGCGGATATGGTTGGGGGAGCGGACTCTGCCGCCTCTTTTTCCACACCCGGAGTTGGTTCGGTCTCGATGGGCGGCGCTACGACGACGCTCTGCGCAGACTTACGCAGATGGATACGGCTCCTTTAAGAAACGTCTGTGGTTTGTGAATTATTGTCTAAAAAAGATTGCGAAATCCTGCGAGCCTCGACCGCGCTTTCGGTTCCCAGTATTTGTTTTGCCAGCAAACGAGCTTCGCTTGCATTCATTCCGCGGATGATTGACTTTGTGAGCGGGATACCGCTTGAGTTCAGGCTGAGCTCATCCACGCCCAAGCCAACCAGCGCCGGTGCCGCGAGTGGATTCCCCGCAAGCTCGCCACATACGCCAACCCATTTGCCTTCGGCGTGAGCGGCTTCAACCACTTCTGCAATCAGCCGCAGGACGGCAGGGTGAAGCGCGTCTGCCATGTCAGACAGCAAGGGGTTGCCGCGTTCAGCCGCAAGCGTGTATTGTGTGAGGTCGTTTGTGCCGATGCTGAAAAAATCGACTTCTTGCGCAAGAATGCGGCTCAATAAAGCAGCCGAGGGAATTTCAACCATTATGCCTGTCTCGATCGGCCACGCGTGCGGCAGGCTTTCGTTCACGAGTTGTTCATGAGCCTTCTCGAGCCAGGCGTGCGCCTGACGAACTTCATCAACATTGGCGATCATTGGAAACATGATGCGAAAGTGAAAATCGGCCGCCGCCCTTAGGATGGCGCGCAACTGCGCCATGAAAAGATCGGTGTTGCGCAGGCTCATGCGTATGGCGCGGACGCCCAAAAACGGGTTGGCTTCCGGCGGCAGTTTAATATATGGAACTTCCTTGTCCCCGCCCACATCTAACGTGCGGATTGTGACCGGGCGGTCTCCCATTGCTGCGCCGATTTGGCGTAACACGGTTAATTGTTCGGCTTCGGTGGGCGGAGTCTCGCGTGTTAGAAATAAGAATTCTGTCCGCAATAGGCCAATGCCTTCCGCTCCATTTTTGACCGCAGTTTGCGCGTCTTGCGTGTTGCCGATGTTGGCGAAAACTTCCACATGATGCCCGTCACGCGTTTTTGCAATTGTGTGACTGGCTTGTAAAAGTTTCTGACGGTTTTCAAGCCATGTTTCGCGGCGCGCTTTAAGTTCGGTTTGAAGCGCTGCTTCGGGGTTGGCCCAAACTTTGCCGTTGAACCCGTCCAGGGCGATTGAAGTTCCCATCGGAAGATGTTCCATCGTTTGGCTGGCGCCTGAGACGGCGGGAATTCCCAATGCGCGGGCAAGGATTGCGCTATGGGATGTAGGTCCGCCGCCCACGGTAATGATTCCCAATATATTGTTCATGTCAAGTTGGGCTGTTTCAGTGGGGGTGATGTCTTGCGCGAAGAGAATCACGGGCTCTGTGAGAACAACC
>CAILWD010000363.1 GCA_903837815.1 uncultured Chloroflexota bacterium
CGTGCTTCGCGATACAAGGATCTTTACACAAAATCTTACCCCCCAGCCGCCACCGTTGCCTCCGGCGTCATCGTGGGAGTCGCCGTCTCGGTTGGCGTGGAAGTCACGGGTTGGGTATTCGTCGGCGTCGGCGAAATAGTGGCGGTGGGAGTGGCAACGCCGGAGACCTGGTACAAACGGTTCACCACTTCGCCAGTCGTCCCCATCAGACCGAGGTCGCGCCCATTGTACGTCACCCGCAGCGCCGCCGCATTCCCAGTCAACACCAGCACCTCGACATCCCCCTCGAATATCTTTGACTCGCCCGGCGCCATGCGCCCCTCGAAGACCTGCTCCCCGTCCACCGAAACCCGCAGGAAAGTCCGCTCGACGGCGAAGAGTTCAACCGTCACATTGGCATTAAAGGTCTGCGGCTCGGCCGTCCCCAAGTCTGGGGTGACAGTGACGTTTTCATCCACAGGAACGAAGGTCGCATTCAACGAAGGGGTCGGCAATGGCAGATCGGCAAGCGCCTCCACAATCGAAGGAGCGGTGGGCGCAACACCCGAAGAATCTACGTTTTGCGAACTGACCACCCGTCCCACCCCCCAAATCGCCAGCGCGAACAAAACTGCAATCATCAGCACGCCGAAAATCAAATCACCTGCGATGAAATTTCTCCACAACGGAATCGAAGCCGCCACCTCGGTCTGGATTTGCTCACGCGGCGTTTCGGCATACTTTTCATGCCGCCGCGCCTGCAACCCATCGGCAAAACGCAACAGGATCGCCTCGGCATCCAAATCGAGAAAGGTTGCATAATTAGCCAGCATCCCGCGCGTCTGCACCGGCGACGGAAGTTTATCCAATGCCCCGTCCTCCAGCGCCTTCACGAACGCCACGCGCAATTTCGTATGCCGCTCTACCTCCTCGAAAGTCAGGCTGATCAACTCGCGGCGCTCACGCAACCGAGCGCCAATCTCGACAAAAATCACATCCGCAGGCTGCACCGGCACATAATGCGGGATCTCAGGCTCGACCACTGGCGAAGGTTTGAGAACGGGAGCCGGCTCTTTCTTTTGGAAAAAACCTCGGACGGCTTTTCCAAGCCCGAGGTTTGGTTCTGGTTCCGCCTCCACCTGCGCCTCGGTTTGATCCTGTCCGACGGGCGAGATCGATGCCTCGGTCTTTTCCTCCTCCGCCCGACCAAACCCCAGCCACGAAACCAACGAGACACGCAGCCTCCCCACCCACGAGAGTCCCTGTTCCTCCTCCGTCACCAAAGGCGGAAGTTCCGTCTCAGCCAAATTCACCTGTGGCAGCGGACCGCTGACCTCCTCCACCTTCGGCGCGTTGCGTTGCATCTCGGCGATCATCTCATCGATGTTCAGTTCGAGATACTCGGCATAATTCCGCAAAAAACCGCGCCCCTGCGCCGACGAAGGCATGACAGAAAAATCGTCCGCTTCCAACGCCTCCAAAAAGACCTTGCGAATGCGCGTCGCTTCCGACGCTTTTTCGAGGGTCAAAAAACGAGCTTCGCGCTCCTTTTTAAGTTGTTGGCCGATGGTTTCAGGCATGGGGATATTGTATTACAGATTTATAAAGACCCTAAAGGCTTTAAGAACCTTTAGGGTCTGGGAAGTCTCGACAACAGAAGCGTGGCTTACTCTGCGGCGGGGGTTGTTTCTTCAGCAGCGGGAGTTTCAGGCGCGGGAGCGGCTTCTTCCTTCTTCGATCTCTTTGCCTTCTTCGCTTCCTCTTCCGCCTTGCCGTCAGGCGATTCGCCTTCGCGGTGGACGATGATCTTCAATTCGGGAACCAGGTCCATCGTCAGGCGGATATGGGCGGTGAACTCGCCGAGTGTGCGGATGGGTTGGATGTCTACCTGCTGACGCTTGACTTCATAGCGAACCTTCTCGGTCAGCGCGGCGGCAATATCCTGTGTGGTGATCGAGCCATACAGTTTGCCCGTGTCGCCAGCCTTGGCGGCAAAGGTCAGGGTCACTTCCTTGATGGCATCGGCGTAGCTCTTGAGTTCAGTATTCTGCGCCGTGCGGCGAATCTCGGCTTGAGCCTTGATCTTTTGAATCTGGTTCATCGCGCCCGCGGTGGCAAGCACGGCGAATCCCTGCGGGATGAGGAAGTTGCGACCATAACCGTCGGCAACCTTCTTGATGTCGCCCGCGCGCCCCAATTTGTAAACGTCTTTGACAAGCAATACTTTCATGATTTAAGCCCTTCCAAAATAGAGTAGTCGGAACGAAGGGTACCACGTCCCGCGAGGCGGGATTTTACCATATTATCGACCACGCACACAAAATTTCAGCCACCGATTCTTGTATCAGGGAAAGGGGTGGCGCAGATCAGGAGCAGGCAGAGAAAATTAAATGAAAACAGCCTCCTGAAATCAGGAGGCTGTTCGTTATAAGAGAGGCTACCCGCCAGAGCCACTGACAAAACTGATGATGATACCGATCACGATACCAGCCATCCAGATGTACATCCAGGTCTTGAGCTTGAGTTCTTCATTCTTCATGTTCTGAAGTCCCCAGATGAAGGTATAAAGCATGCAAATAAGACCTAGGATGCCTTTGAGGAAACCTTCCTTTTGGAACAACTTGACCAAAACGACAACACCAGCCACAAAGGCTACAACACCACCGATTCCCATGTTTGCGGAAACTTCCATGACACACTCTCCTTAAAATGATTTGGCTTTATGCTATCAGGCGTACCGCCCAATAAAACATTAGTAGGCAAAACACCCATGCAGTAATACCGTTACGTGTTTCAAGACGATTAACAAAATTGATAATTCTCGACCTCACTGATTTTGGCATGAACAAAACCACAACCATCAACAACAGCGCAACAAGAAATACAGGGGCAAAGGCGTGGGTCTTAAGTGAATCTATCAAGTCTCCATGCAGTAATTGCATCGTCGCGTGAGTCAACCCGCAGCCCGGGCAGGGCATTCCGGTTGTTGACAGGATGGGACAACTCCAAAAAGTAACCCCCAGGAGGTTTGAACCCAAATGCACAATCCCAAACCCAACGATCATAGATGTTTCAGCGCGGTTTTCCAGAACTGTCGAAAAAACAGGACGATACAAGAAAGTTTTCAGTGAATCATTCATGGTGACAGGAACCCATTCAAGTCAGAAAAGATGCGTTTTCCAATTTTGTGTTTGGCAGCAGAACTTGGCTGAAAAGTATTACGAAATTACAATCGTGGTTTAATGGAGGGAACTCAGAAATCCACAGGTGACCCTCTCATGAAAAAACGAGTTTACATTATCTACACCGGCGGGACCATCGGCATGAAGCCCACGCCCGAAGGATACGCTCCCGCGCCTGGCTACCTGGCGGCACAGATTCTGTCGATGCCAGAGTTGAAAAGCAACCTGATGCCCGAAGTGGAGATTCAGGAATACGATCCGCTGCTGGATTCGGCAAACATGACCCCCGAAGATTGGCACAAGATCGCTCGCGATATCGGAGCGCATTACGACGATTACGACGGCTTCATCATCTTGCACGGCACCGATACGATGGCATACACCGCATCTGCCCTGCCATTCATGCTCGAAGGCTTGGCAAAACCTGTGGTACTCACTGGCTCGCAAATTCCGCTGTGCGAAGTCCGCAATGA
>CAILWD010000364.1 GCA_903837815.1 uncultured Chloroflexota bacterium
ATACGACGCGATGCGGAAGAAAAGATCACGGTCATACGACCAGCTTTCACGGGCAACGCGCCTGTGAATCCGAGCCAGATAAAGACGGCGACGATGGGGAGCAGAAAACCTGCGGCGGCGGGGAGCAGAGTCAGGCTGGGGCGTTTGACCAGACTCAGGATGTCAGCGACCAGCATCGGGAGGAGTCCAATGGCGGCATGGGGTTTGATCAAAGCTGATAGACCAAACAAAACTCCCAGCGTCAACCGATGGCTGGGAGTCATTTCATCCAAAAGAGAAATATAAACGGCAGGCGCGAGAAAAATTAACAGAAGATATTCGCGCTGGAGCGACATGCTGGGTCCGCCTTGCAGATATTTGAGACCGAAGAGAAGGACGGCGGCGAGGGCGGGCGCTTTGCCAAAACGTCTGAGCGCAAAGTAGGTGACGGTGAGAATCGCGGCGAGGATGAGCAGGTCGAGCAGTCGCAGGCGGAAGGCGTTGAAACCGCTCAGGGAGCCAAGCGCAAAGTAGGCGAGAAAACTGCCTGGCATTTGAAAGTCGAAGAGGTCGCGGTAGGGCATTTGCCCGCTTTGCATGAGGAAGGCTTCGTAGAGCAGCGGGGCTTCGTCGTGGGTGATCTGCCAGCGCGTGGAATAAACCGCCTGTGTGATGAGGTATGCGGCGAGCAGAATAAGCAGGACGTTGGTGAGGCGGCGCATTTCAGTTAAACGAACTCCCCGCCTGTAACGTGTCGTTCGAGCAGGTTGCGGCTGGCATTGAATTTCAACTCGACTTCGATGCGCTGGAAACAGCGGTTTTCGCCGATGAGAATCTTGCGGGCATGGAAAACGTCGCCGTCTGCTTCGTATTCCGCGCTAAGGTCATTGCTCAAGTCCACCCGCCCGCTGATGACTTCTCCGCAACGGCGGCATTTGACGGAGAAGGCGTAGTAGCGTTGTTCGGGTTTTGATGTTCCGCCGAAGAGTTTTTGGAGGAGGTTCATGGGAAATCCTTTTGACCGTTGACGGTAGACCACAGACCATCGTCCGCCGCTAAAACTTCCACTTCTTCAAAATGTCCATCGCCTTGTAGTGGGTCAAATCCAGTTCCAGCGGGGTGATGGAGACATAACCAGCGCGGAGGGCGCCAAAGTCGGTGCCGGGTTCGTCCACGCCAGTGGGGGCTTCGCCGCCGATCCAGTAGTAGGGTTTGCCGCGCGGGTCCACCCGCTCGTCGAGCGCGTCACGGTAGACGCGGAGTCCCTGACGGGTGATCATATATCCCTTGATTTGTTTTTCCTTGAGATACGGCACGTTGAGGTTGATGACCACGCCTTCGGGCAATCCGTCCTTGATGATTCTTTTGGCAACCTTCCGCGCCACAATTGCGGCGGTGGAATAATCCAACCCGCCCTTGTGACCTTCGGGAGAATCAAGCGAGACGGCGATGCCTTTCACGCCCGCAATCACGGCTTCCATTGCGGCGGTGACCGTGCCTGAGTAGGTCACGTCATGCCCGACGTTGGCGTTGGGATTGATGCCCGAAACGACCAGATCGATCTTCCCTTCGATCAGACCAAGCAAGGGGAGGGCAACACAATCCGAGGGCGCGCCGTCAGACATGAACGCGGGAGTACCATCTGCGAGCAGGGTTTCGCGCACGCGCAAGGGACGTTCCATCGTTTTGACATGTCCCGAAGCGGACCAGTTTTTATCGGGCGCAAAGACGGTCACTTTGCCGAGTTTGCGCATTTCCTGCGCGAGAGCCAGAAGTCCGGGCGCTTGTACGCCGTCATCGTTGGTGACTAATATGTGCATGGGTTTCATCAGATTTCCGATTTTGGATTTTGGATTGAAGATTGACGATTGGATTATAACGCGATACGGTAAAATGCTTTCCATGCCAAACCAAAATTGGGATGTGGTCATCGTCGGGGGCGGACCTGCGGGCTTCTTCGCGGCAATTCGCTGCGCCGAGTTGAATCCGAACCTGCGGGTGTTGATTCTCGAACGGTCAAACCAGACGCTTGCCAAGATTCTCGTCTCAGGCGGCGGGCGCTGCAATGTGACTCACGCCTGCTTCGAGCCTGCCCAACTGGTGAATTTTTATCCGCGCGGCGGGATGGCGTTGCGCGGGGCATTTAGCCGCTTCCAACCTGTGGACACGGTCAAGTGGTTCGAAACGCGCAGCGTGAAGTTGAAGACCGAAGCCGACGGGCGCATGTTCCCCGTCACCGATTCGTCCGAGACGATTGCAAATTGTCTGCGCGAGGCGGCAAAACTTGCGGGCGTGACGGTGCAAACGGGCGCGTCTCTGCTGCGGGTGGAGAAAAGCCCGATGGCTGGATTCAGGCTGGGGGTGGGCAAAGAGGGGACGGAGACAACGCTCGAAGCGGGGAAAATCCTCGTTGCTACGGGGAGCAATCCCAAAGTTTGGGCAATTCTCCAAGCGCTTGGGCATTCCATCGCGGAGCCTGTACCTTCATTATTTACGTTCAACATCAAAGACAAGCGGCTCGACGGGCTGGCGGGTGTTTCACTGGACGATGTCACGTTGAAAGTGGAAGGGCTGACCCAACGCGGGGCGCTGCTGGTCACCCACTGGGGATTGAGCGGACCCGCCGTGCTGAAACTCTCTGCCTGGGGTGCGCGGATTCTGTTTGAGAAAAAATACCGCGCTTCGCTCGCTGTCAATTGGCTCGGCGACCATCGGCTTGAGTCTGCGCTGGAGGTTTTACAACGCAACAAAGACTGGCGCGAAAACACGCGTAAGAAAGTTGCCGCTCACCCCGCCTTTTCACAAGTTCCGCTGCGGTTGTGGAAACAGTTGACGCAGTTCATTGGCGAGAAAAACTGGGCAGACATCTCGAAAGCCGAATTGCGAACCCTTGCCGAAGAGTTGACGGCAGGACAGTTTGAGATTTCAGGAAAGGGACAATTCAAGGAAGAGTTCGTCACTTGTGGCGGTGTGCAATTGGGCGAAGTGGATTTCAAAACCATGCAAAGCCGCGTCGTACCAGGCTTGTTCTTCGCAGGTGAAGCGCTGGACATCGACGGCGTGACAGGCGGATTTAACTTCCAATCCGCGTGGACAACGGGCTGGCTGGCGGGAAGCGCCATATCGTCCTGAGCGAAATGAAATTTTTACATTGACCCGCCGCGCGTCCTCCCGTAAAATCGCCCCACTAAATTTTGAGAGGTAATTCATGACCAAATATCGCATCTTTTATTGGAAACATATCCCCTCCTCCATCGTCGTGCAAGGCGACGGGAAGACGGTCAAGAAACAATTGTCACAGCGGATTCAAAACGCGATAGACGCCTACGCCATGGCAACGGGTCTGGCGGGGACAGATGATTACGCCGCCCAATACAAACGCGGCGATTGGATCGAGCGCGACGGCGAACCCGAAACAGTCGCCGATGCCGTGCTTGCCGAACTGGAAATTGAGTTTGCGAAGATCGAAATTCCACGTCGGGAAACAAAAACAAATTAACCGCAAAGAGCGCGAAATACGCAAAGCAAAAATGAATCTTCGCGACCTTTGCGTGCTTCGCGGTAAGGAAACATGACAAACAAACACAACATTATCTTACAACCCTCTGGTCGGCGCGGACAGGTGGAAGAAGACAAGTCCGTCCGTTTTGCCGCACGTGACCTGGGTGTCGATATCGAATCCATCTGTGCCGAAAACGGAACCTGCGGCAAGTGCATCATTCTCGTTGAAGAAGGTCGCTTCGAGAAATACAACATCGATTCGAAGCGCGAGAACCTGACCCCTGTCACAGCCGTCGAAGCTGATTACTTCAAGCGCCGCCCCAATCTGCTAAAAAGCAAAGGCTGGGAGGTCGGTCAAGTGCGGCTTTCCTGTCAATGCAGAGTGCGCGGCGACGTGCTGATCAACGTCCCCGAAGAAAGCCGCGGCAACAAGCAGATTGTCCGCAAATCTGCCACCCAGCGCGAGATCGAGATCAAGCCGTCGATTCGCAAGTATCTGGTGATGATGACTCCGCCCAATCTGGAGCGCCCAATTGCAGATTGGGAACGTCTCGCCAAAGGCTTGGAAACTTCGATGGGGCTTGTCCGCGCTGGCGAGGAGAATCTTCCGCGCTGGTCAGACTTCACGATTGATTATGCCTGCCTGCGGACTCTCTCCTCCACCGTGCGCGAGGCGAAGTGGGAGGTGACGGTTTCCGTCTGGCAAGATAAGGAAGTCGTCCAAGTCCAACCTGGTTATCACGAAGACAGTTACGGCGCGGCGGTGGACATCGGCTCGACGACGGTCGCCCTCTACCTCTGCAACTTGCGGACGGGTGAAATTCTCGCGGCGGAATCCGAGATGAATCCGCAGATCGTGTACGGCGAGGATGTGATGTCGCGCATTCAGTACACCATCGAGAATCCAGATGGGCTGGAGAAACTGCACAAAGCCATCATCGGTACGTTGAATAAGTTGTTGAAGCAGGCGGTGAAGGCGGCGAACAAACGAGTCAGTGAGTCGGGCGAGTCAGCGAGTCAGGAAGTTGACGAGTTGACGAGTGAACGAGTGAACGAGTCGGCGAGTCAGCAAATCAAGATGGAAGATGTTTTGGAGATGGTTTTGGTCGGCAATTCGACCATGCACCACCTCTTGCTGAATCTTTACCCGAAGGATTTGGGGCTTGCGCCGTTTGTGCCGACGATTCACAAGTCGGTGGATGTGAAGGCGCGCGAGTTGGGCTTGCACATCAACCCTTCGGCAAACATCCATGTTTTGCCGACCATCGCTTCCTTCGTCGGCGCGGATACCAGCGCCATGCTCGTCGCGGAAGAACCTCACAAGCAGGATGAAAATTGGCTGTTGATCGACATCGGCACGAACGCCGAACTGGTGCTTGGCAACCGCCACCGCCTGCTCTGCACCTCCACGCCGACGGGACCCGCCCTCGAAGGCGCACACGTCGAGTACGGAATGCGCGCCGCGCCTGGCGCGATGGAACGTATCGAGATTGATGAGAAGACTCTGGAGCCGCGCTACAAAGTCATCGGCGTGGAAGGCTGGCATAACGACCACGAACGCTTCCGCGGACACGTCAAAGGAATTTGCGGTTCCGCCATCATCGACGGCGTGGCGGAGTTGTTCCGCGCTGGCATTGTCGATTCTCGCGGCAAATTCAAGACCAAGCTGGAATCCAACCGCCTGCGGCAGGGACCGAACGGCTGGGAGTACGTCATCGCCTGGGCAGACGAAACCAGCATCGGGCGCGATATCCCGATGACCCAGCAGGATGTGCGCCAGATTCAACTGGCAAAGGCGGCGCTCTTCGTCGCCGCACGGACTTTGCTCAAACGCGCCAACCTGCAATCTCCTGATAAAATCATCCTCGCGGGCGGCTTCGGCAGTTATATCGATAAGGAAAAAGCCATGCTCATCGGCATGATTCCCGACTGCGAGTTGGACAAGGTGTACGCAGTCGGCAACGCGGCTGGCGACGGGGCGCGCATTGCCCTGCTGAATTTGGAGAAGCGCAACGAGATCGATTCCGTCGCCCGCAAGGTGGAACGCTTTGAACTGCCCACCGACCCTGAATTCCAAAACCAGTTCATGCTGGCGACGAGTTTTCCGCACATGAGCGAAGCCTTTGAACATATTGCGCATTTGATCCCAAATCGGGAAAAGGACCCGATGGCAAAGAAATTTGTAAAATAGCACAACCACAAAGGATACGAAGTGTCACAAAGAAAAACCTTCGTGTCCCCTTGTGACACTTTGTGGTGATAAAAAGGAGAGCAGGATGAATAAATTCTTGGAAAGACTCAACGCGGGTGAAATTTTGGTTTCGGATGGGGCGACTGGCTCCAACCTGCAAAAGATGGGGTTGAAGGCGGGGCAGGCTCCCGAAGACCTGATTATTGACAACCCCGAAGTTTTGATGGAACTCGAAGGGATGTTCGTCAGGGCGGGTTCGGACATCGTCCTGACCTGCACCTTCGGCGGGACGCGCATGAGAATGAAGGATTCCAAATATCAAGATCGCGCGCCTGAATTGAACATCCGCGCTGTGGAACTTGTCCGCAAGGCGGCTGCGGCGGCGGGACGACCCGAAGTGCTGGTCGGCGGCTCGATGGGACCCGTTGGCGGGTTGATCAAGCCCTACGGTCCGCTCGAAGCGGAGGAAGTCAAGGCAACGTTTGCAGAGCAGGCAAAAGCCCTCGCCGAAGGCGGAGCCAATCTGCTGGTCATCGAAACCATGTTCGCCTTTGAAGAGAC
This sequence comes from uncultured Chloroflexota bacterium, assembly GCA_903837815.1. Lineage (GTDB taxonomy): Bacteria > Chloroflexota > Anaerolineae > Anaerolineales > Villigracilaceae > Villigracilis. Next base: position 6,233 of record CAILWD010000364.1, read on the forward strand.
CACCGCTGCATTCGAAGGCGCTCGTTCCGTCACAGACTTGCCCATCGTCGTTTCATTCAGTTACGACCGTGGTATGCGCTCGATGATGGGCGTCAAGCCAAAGGACGTGATGAAGCGCTACACCGAAATGGGCGCAACAGTTGTCGGCGCGAACTGCGGAACCACGCTGGAGAACATGGAATCCATCGTCACCGAATACGGCAAGACCGTGCCAAACTTCCCGATCTGGGCGAAACCCAACGCGGGAGTCCCGCACATGGATATTCAGACCGAACAAGCCGTTTACGACATGACTCCCGACGACATGGCAAATTTTGCAAAGAAGTATGTCGCCCTCGGCGCGAAGATTGTCGGCGGCTGCTGTGGTTCGACGCCTGAACACATCGCGGCAATTGCGAAAGCGGTCAAGTAATTGGTAAATAGGTGTCTTGTGCGCCAAAAAATTCTCGATTTGTTGTCTGGCAAAAAAGTGGATTCTGCGCCCGCGTTCAGCGGGTTGATTCACGTCACCGCAGAAGGGTTGCAAAGCGAAGACTTGAAATTCTCCGATGTCCATAAAGACGCGCGGAAGATGGCGAAGGCGGCGGCAAGCGCCTTCAAGTTGAGCGGGCTTCCCTCGGCCACGCTGCCGCTGGATATGTACGTGGAAGCCGAAGCCCTGGGCGCGGAAATCAACTTCCGCGAGGATATGGAGTTCGAGTTTCCGCTGGTGAGAAAAGCCGCATTCAAGTCGGTAAAAGAAATCACCGCTGAAACACTCGAACCTGCAAAGATAATGAAGCAGGGAAGAATCAAACTGGTTTGTGACGCAATCCGCCTGCTGAAAGAGGATGTCGGCGACGAGGTTGTCATCAGCGGCGTGATCCCAGGTCCGTACACTTTGCTGTTGCTGATCGTCGAAGCGGGCAAAATGTTTTTGGAAATGAAGAAGGAACCCGCCGCCGTGACCGAAGCGCTCAATCATCTGGTGTTGCTGCTGGCGCAGGTCGCTGTAGACTATCGCGATGCGGGCGCGGATTTCATCACCATTCACGACATGGGCGGCTCTCCCGCTTTCATCGGTCCTGCAAAATACGAACAGTTTGTTTTGCCTGCCGAAAGTTTGTTGATCGAAATGCTGCCCAAGCCGCGCGTGCTTTCGGTCTGCGGCAATGTGACGAGTTCACTGTCCCTGCTGGCGCAGGCTGACGCGGATGCCATTTCCATCGACCAGACAGTTGATCTTGCAGCGGCTAGATCAGCGCTAAAAAACACGCTGCTGTTTGGCAACCTCGACCCGGTGGCGACGCTCTATCGGGGCGATGAGGCTGGGGTCGCTGAATCAGTTCTCGGCGCGAAAAGAGCCGGCGTGGATGCAGTCTGGCCCGGCTGCGACCTCCTCGTCCAAACTCCCATCCAAAACATTGCAGCCATGAAAAAAGCCTGACGGGTTCCGCCAGGCTTTTTTGTCCTTCGGCTGCGCTCAGGACGATAATCATTTGCAGAGTTCGATAAACTGTCCGCAGGTAGAGTTTGCGCCCTCGGCAGACGGCGCGGCTTTTGCCTCCGCTTCTCCGCCTTTGACAAAACATCCCAGCGGCTCGTTGCCAGTTGCCTGAAAACCCAACGGCACGCGACAGGTATTGTCCATTGCGGCAAGTTCCTTAATCGGATAGTTCGGGTCATCGGTGTTTGCGGCTCCAGCCTGCTCCGAGGTAAAGGCGTCGTTGTAATACAGGAGCACAGGGTCAATGGCGGCGTCGCTGGAAAGCACGCTCCACATGAAGGCTTCCTTGCCGTCTTTGAACATTTGCCGCTGGAAGGCGATTTCTACGGCTGGCAGGGTTCCATCTGTGGTCTGTCGCACCCAAATCAGGTCGGGGTTGCCATCGGGATATATCCCCCTGCTCAAGTCAAAGAAGGTTTTCTCAAATCCATCGCCGTCAAAATTGTCGGGGCGGTTGATGATGTTTCCACCCACGTCGCTGTTAACATCCAGGTAGGCAGAAACATTATCGGCGGTGAATTCGGCGGAATAGGGGGGGCGGGTGGTTAACAAGACCTCGGCGCGTCCATCGGCATTGCGGTCTATCTCGACGCCATAATATCCCGTCAAAGACTGAGTTGCGGCATCCAGCCCAACCATCGAAATATTGATATAGAAGAAGTTTGCGTCACTGGTGATCGAAAAGTTCACAATGTCCAGGTCGGGCAGGTAATTCATATCAACCGAAGTAAAGGGTCGTTCAAAGCGGTTTTTGTAGAACTCATCGCCCGTCTTAACCTTTTTCGTATCGTAAAACAGTGAGTTTTCATTGTCGTGCGCAGTGGCCCGGTCGCTTGTTCCGGTGGATGGAATAATCACATGCGTGACAGGTTCAACAACCGGCGGAGGCACGGCTGTGGGAGGTTGCGTCGCCGGGGTATCGGGCGACACGGCGACAACTTCGCTCGGCATGACAGGGGGCTGCGTACTGGGAACTTCCGTATTTTGGATTGGCTGACCACATGCCTGTAAAAGCAGGACAGGCATCAGCAGCAATGGAAGGAGTCTATTCATTTTCATTTCCTCTTTTGGTGAAAAGTGGAAGGCAATATATTATTAACCATAATCTCGTAAACTGGAAAAAAGGTTTAGAATTCAAGTCATTATAATTAACAAAAACGGAACGAACCTTTTCATATAATTACAATACCATGATGAATATTCGCCTGCCTAAAATCAACATTTTTATCATTTTCGCACTTACCACCCTGCTTGCCTATGGGATTTTAGTTCCAGTCACAGGCTTTTACTGGGACGATTGGCCTTTTGCCTGGTCTGCAAATTTTCTCGGCCCTGCCGACTTCAACCCCAGTTTTGCCCCCTACCGCCCTTTTCTGGGTCCCGTCTTCTTTTTCACCACCAGCCTAATTCCCGCCGTCCCTTTATATTGGCAAATCTTCGCGCTGGTCATTCGTTTTCTGCTCGGCATATCTGCCTGGTGGATGTTCAGGCAGGTCTGGCCCCAACGTCCCCGCATTGCGCTCCTGGCGGCATTCTTCATGCTGGTCTTTCCGGGCTACAGCCAGCACTGGGTGGCATTCACCCACATCAACCAGGAACTCATTCCCTTCCTTTTCTACCTGCTTTCCTTTGGCTTTACCTTCAAAGCCTTGCACGCAGAAAAGCCCGCTGTTTACACAACCATCGCCTTGTTGCTGCAACTCTGCGGAATCTTCCCCACCGAGTATTTTTTCGGCATCGAAGGCCTGCGCTTCCTGCTTTTGTTTTCCATCATGGACGGCAGCCTCTTCAGACGATTCGCGAAAACGCTCAAAACCTGGTGGCCCTATCTACTCGTCTGGATATTCAACGCGGCATGGCTGATCTACTACTACAAATTCGGGGCTTACGCTTCCTATGCCATCACCGCCACAAAATCGTTCACCGTATTGAACTTTTTGCAAGATGCCTTGGACTCCATCTGGAAGGCGGGATTCTACGTTTGGATTCAAATCTTCAACCTGACTCTCAAATCCCCAACTGCTCCCGCTTCGCTTCTGACCTTCGGGCTGATTCTGCTTTCGTTTGCTTTTTTCGCCCCGTACCTGAAAGCCATGATTCAGGAAGATGAGACAAAATCCAATATCGGGCTTGCATTGATTCTCATCGGCATCCCCGGCATCCTGCTGGGCAGATTGCCCTCCCTCGCCGCCGAACTTCCCCTGACCCTGCAATCCTCCTACGACAGGTTCATGATCTCGATGATGATCGGCGGAAGTCTCTTCCTGTTGGGAGTGATCGAAATTCTGGTCAGGAAGGTCAGCATAAAAACCTATCTCTTCGCGGCAATCATCGCCCTCGGCATCGGACAGCAATTCTTCAACGCCAACATCTTTCGCCGCGACTGGGAAGACCAAAGGAACATCTACTGGCAAATGGCATGGCGGATGCCAGCGCTCGAACCCAACACGCTCATCCTCACCCACCAAATGCCCATCGACTACGAGACCGACGCCTCGTTTAGCGCCCCCATCAACTGGATGTACGCACCGGACTACACCAGGTCAAACATCCCCTATTTAATGCTCTACACTGAAAAACGCCTCGGCGGCGGCGCTCTGCCCACATTAGAACCAGACCAGCCCATTTACTTCAACTACCGTACCGTTTCGTTTTATGGGAACACATCCCAGACAGTGGTGATCTACATGCCACGGGGCGGTTGCCTGCGCGTCCTCGACCCGGCACAGGGCGACATGGAAATCTACGCCAAGCTGCCAGGAGGTTTCGCCCAAGCCATTCCGCTTTCAGACCCGTCGCGCATCATTACGGATGTGGATAAACCTGTCACGCCCATGTTCTTCGCGGAACCGCAACATGAGTGGTGTTATTACTATACACAAGCCGAGCTTGCCATGCAAATGGGTAAATACCAGCAGGCCGTCTCACTGGGAGATGAAGCGATTTCGCGCGGCTACCAACCCGCAGACCAGTTGGAGTGGTTGGTCTTCATCAAAGCCCATGCCCTGACCGGCGACCTTGAATCCGCACAAACCATCTCTGCCGCCGCACTCGAAGAGGATGCAAAAATCCGCCGCGGCATCTGCTCTACATGGAGGCAGGTCCAAGATCACAGTCTCGCAGAAAAAAAAAGCAAAATCGAGCAAATATTATTGAAGTTTGAGTGCAATTCCCAATGACGGCTTGACGCTTTAAAGTTGATGTGCTACCATCGTTTATTAAATCGAAAGAGGAGAATCTATGAATAAAAAACAACGCGGTCTGCTGGCGATCTTCATTCTGATCCTATCGTCGATACTGATCTCTGCCTGCACCCAATCATTATCTTCCGCCCCTGCCGTCACATCGACCCCAATTCCTCCTGATCTGTTCGTATCCCCCTTCCCCTCGGTTGAAAACCCGATGGCAATGATCGAGGAATTCGGCAAGCAAACCCAGGCGGCTCAAACCGCGGCAGCAAGCGGCGGAACGCCTCAACCGGTCCAAAGCGTGGTTCCAACAACACCGCCGGCAATCACGCCAGCCGTCGCTGAGACAGGAACCCCAACCAACGCAGCGCCCGCCGCTGCAACCACAGCCGTGGTTGTAAACTCCACTCCTGTTCCGGAAGGCGCGCGGCCCGCAACTTATACGTTGCAAAATGGCGAGTTCCCCTACTGCATCGCCCGCCGCTTCAATGTTGACCCAGACGCCCTGTTGAAAGCCAGTGGTCTCACCAGCCCGGATGTCTATTATGAAGGTCTGACCCTTACCATTCCACAGAGTGGATCCTTCCCCGGTGACCGCATGCTGGCAAATCATCCCACCACCTACACAGTTGGCTCATCGCAGGAAACGCTTTACAGCATTGCCTGCAAATTTGGCAACGTAGACCCCGCAGCGATCGCCTCCGCCAATGGGATTGCGGTCTCGGCAAAATTGACCAGCGGGCAACAATTGCAAGTTCCATAAGACTCAAAAGCCCAAGCAAATGCTTGGGCTTTTTTATTCGAACGAACGACAGACCTTCCAGGCTTTAAGATGTAAAAACAAGGAATTCATTATGCCTTTTGAACTGCTTCATTCCGAGACCCTGCTCAAAGGTCGCGCCTTCCGCATTCGACGCGACCACCTCAAAACGCCGGATGGGGGCGAAACCAAACTAGATATTATCGAACATGGCGGATCGGTTGTAATCGTGCCGATGGACAAGGACGGCAACCTGATTTTTGTGAGACAATACCGTCACGCCGCCGGCATGGATCTGCTTGAACTCCCCGCCGGCACATTGGAAAAAGGCGAAGACCCCGCTGTTTGCGCCGCACGCGAGATCCGTGAAGAGACGGGCTTCGCGGCAGATAAAATCGAAAAGATTGGCGATTTCTACCTTGCGCCCGGTTACTCCACTGAATTCATGCACGTTTATCTGGCACAGGACCTGCGCCATGACCCGCTCGAAGCGGATGCGGATGAATTTCTCAGCGTGGAAGCCATCCCCTACGCGGAAGCAATTCAAATGGCGACAAAAGGCAAAATTCCCGATGCAAAATCCCTGGCGGCTTTGCTGCTGGCAAATCGGTATTTATCGGGCTGAAAAATCCGAGGTATGAAGAAAAATCTCAGGTAAAGAAAGGCGGCTGAGGGGCAAAGTTGAAATTCTACAATTTATATCCAAATATGACAACTCGCAGTTAAATCCGGGTCATTTATAACTAACCAACGTACAGAGGCGGGGATAAACTTGTATGTTGAAGATTTTTACGAAAAAAACCTGCTATTAAAGGAGCAAGTAACAATGAAAAGACCAGTAATTAACATTGACGGCAATGAAGCCACAGCATCCGTCGCACATCGTTTGAGCGAGGTCATTGCAATTTACCCAATCACCCCCTCTTCGAACATGGGCGAATTTGCGGATGAGTGGTCAGCCAAGGGAAAGAAGAATATTTGGGGAACGGTCCCCACCGTAATCGAAATGCAATCCGAAGGCGGCGCGTCTGGCGCAGTTCATGGCGCGTTGCAGACCGGCGCTCTGACCACCACATTCACGGCTTCGCAAGGCTTGCTGCTGATGATTCCCAACATGTACAAGATCGCGGGCGAACTCACCAGCACGGTTTTCCACGTTGCTGCCCGCGCCGTCGCGGCACATGCCCTATCAATCTATGGAGACCATCAGGACGTGATGGCAGTCCGCCAGACGGGCTTTGCCCTCCTTTCCTCCGGCTCGGTTCAAGAAGCGCATGACTTTGCCGCCATCGCGCAGATGGCCACACTTAAGGCTCGCGTGCCGTTCGTCCACTTCTTTGATGGCTTCCGCACATCTCACGAAGTGACAAAGATATACCAAATTACGGACGAAGAACTCGGCGCTCTGATGGATGGCGATTTGATCCGCGAACACCGCGCGCGCGGCATGTCTCCGGAACATCCGGTTCTACGCGGCACAGCGCAGAATCCCGATGTCTACTTCCAGATGCGTGAATCAGTCAATCCGTATTACAGCGCGACCCCGGCCATCGTCCAGGAAATGATGGACAAGTTTGCTCAGGTCACAGGCCGCCAGTACCACCTGTTCGATTACGTCGGCCACCCCGAAGCTGAACGTGTCGCCGTAATCATGGGCTCCGGCGGCGAAACAGCCGAAGAAACCGTCAAATATCTCGTCAACCAGGGCGAAAAAGTCGGTGTGATCCGCATCCGCCTCTATCGTCCATTCCCCATCGAGAGTTTCCTCGAGGCGCTGCCGAAGAGCGTGAAAGAAATTACCGTTCTCGACCGCACCAAGGAACCCGGTTCCTCGGGCGAACCGCTCTATTTGGATGTGATCAACGCCCTCGTCGAAGGCAAACGGACGAACATCAGGGTGATCGGCGGCCGCTATGGACTTTCCTCGAAGGAATTTACACCGGCAATGGTAAAGGCTACGCTGGATGAATTAAAGAAGTCTGACCCCAAAACCCACTTCACGGTTGGCATTGTCGATGACGTCACTCACACCAGCCTCGAAGTCGATCCCGCGTTCAAGATCGAACCGGAAGAAACCGTCCGCTGTGTGTTCTTCGGGCTTGGCTCAGACGGCACCGTCGGCGCAAACAAGAACTCCATCAAGATCATCGGCGAAGAAACCGACAACTACGCGCAAGGCTACTTCTACTACGACTCGAAAAAGTCCGGCACCGTAACCATGTCGCACCTGCGCTTTGGCCCCCAGCCGATTCGCGCTCCATACCTCATCGAAATGAATGCGGCGACTTTTGTAGCCTGCCACCAGTACTCATTCCTCGAGCGCGTGGACATGCTCAAGTATGCCAAACCGGGCGGTACTTTCCTGCTCAACAGCCTTTACGGTCCCGATGATGTTTGGGACAAATTGCCGTACGAAGTCCAAAAAGACATCATCGAAAAGAAACTAAAATTCTACGTCATCAACGGCTACGAAGTGGCTGAAAAGACCGGCATGGGCGGGCGCGTCAACACCATCATGCAGACTGCCTTCTTCGCCATCAGCGGCGTCCTCCCGCGCGAACAGGCCATTGCTGAAATCAAGCACGCCATCGAAAAGACCTACGGCAAGCGCGGCGAAGCTGTGGTCAAGAAGAATTTCCAGGCTGTAGATGCAACCATCGAAAACCTATACGAAGTCAAAGTTCCGGCAAAGGTTACCGCGACTGTAAAGCGCCGTCTTCCGATCCCGGCCGAAGCGCCAGAATTCGTCCGCGACGTGCTTGGGGAGATCATCAACTCCAACGGTGATAACATCCCCGTATCTGCATTCCCTGTAGACGGCACCTTCCCGACAGCCACAACCCAATGGGAAAAACGCAACATCGCCCTCGACATCCCCGTCTGGGAACCCGACCTCTGCATCCAGTGCGGCAAGTGCGTGATGGTCTGCCCGCACGCCGTCATCCGCCACAAGGTGTACGAGAACGCTCTGCTTGCCAAGGCTCCTGAAACCTTCAAGTCGATGGATTCGAAGTTCAAAGAATTCTCACAGGGCTATGCCTACACCGTCCAGGTTGCCCCCGAAGACTGCACCGGCTGCACCCTCTGTGTGGAAGTCTGCCCGGCTAAGGACAAGACCCAGCCGAAGCGCAAAGCCCTCAACATGGCCTCCCAGCCTCCGCTGCGCGAATCTGAAGTCAAGAACTGGGACTTCTTCATGGAAATCCCCGACCTTGACCGCAAGTTGATCAACCCCGCCACCATCAAGAATTCGCAACTGCTCCGCCCGTTGTTTGAGTTCAGCGGCGCCTGCGCTGGCTGTGGTGAGACACCCTACGTCAAACTGGTCTCCCAGCTCTTCGGTGACCGCACCATCGTTGCCAACGCCACGGGCTGCTCTTCGATCTACGGCGGCAACCTCCCCACCACCCCCTGGTCTGTGGATGCCAACGGACGCGGCCCCGCCTGGTCGAATTCCCTGTTTGAAGACAACGCCGAGTTTGGTCTGGGCATGCGCCTGACCATCGATAAGCAAAACGAATACGCCCGCGAACTTCTGCCCTCCTTCGAAAAGGAACTGGGCACCGACCTGGTGAAGGCGCTCCTGAACGCCGACCAGTCCACCGAAGCGGGAATCAACGACCAGCGCGAGCGTGTCGCCGCTTTGAAGAGCAAACTGGCGAAATCCAGCGACAACCGCGCCAAAGACCTGGTCAGCATCGCAGACAGCCTCGTCAAGAAGTCCGTCTGGATCATGGGCGGTGACGGCTGGGCGTACGACATCGGCTACGGCGGCCTGGACCACGTCCTCGCCTCCGGACGCAACGTCAACGTCCTCGTGCTCGACACCGAAGTCTATTCCAATACCGGCGGTCAGGCGAGCAAGGCCACGCCGCGCGCCGCAGTCGCCAAGTTCGCCATGGGCGGCAAGGGAATCGGAAAGAAAGACCTCGGCATGATCGCCATGGCATACGGTTATGTTTATGTGGCTCAAATCGCCATGGGCGCCAACGACCAGCAGACCCTGCGCGCCATCCTCGAAGCCGAATCCTACGACGGACCTTCCCTGATCATCGCCTACAGCCACTGCATTGCCCACGGCTACGACCTTGCCAAGGGCCTCGACCAGCAGAAACTGGCGGTGCAGTCCGGTCACTGGCCCATGTACCGCTACGACCCGCGCATGGCAGACGAAGGCAAGAACCCGCTCACCATCGACAGCAAGGAACCGACCGTCCCGATGTCGCAGTACGCATACAACGAAACCCGCTACAAGATGCTCACCCAGATGGATGAGACCCGCGCCGAAGAATTGATGAAGAAGGCGCAAAAGGACGCCAAAGCCCGCTGGAACCTGTATCACCAGATGGCTTCCATGCACTACGGGAATGAAGAGGAATCCAAGTCATGAGTAACATCTCGACCACCTATCTTGGCTTGAATCTCAAGAATCCGCTGGTAGTTGCCGCCTCGCCCCTGTCGAAAACCATCGACAGGGCGCGCAAGGTGGAGGAGGCGGGTGCATCCGCAATCGTGATGCACTCCCTCTTCGAAGAGCAAATCATCCACGAAAGCCTTGAACTCGATCACTTCCTGACCCGCAGCGCGGATACCTCCGCCGAGGCGTTATCCTATTTCCCCGACAGCGACAAGTATCTGGTCGGGCCTGAAAAATACCTCAAACAGGTCAGCGACCTGAAAAAAGCCCTAAAGATTCCCGTCATCGGCAGTTTAAACGGCGTCTCCAAAGGCGGCTGGACGAGCTATGCGAAGCAAATCCAAAATGCGGGCGCAGATGCGCTGGAACTCAACCTGTACTACATCCCAACCGACCTGAATCTCACGGCTCAGGAACTGGAAAGCGCGCAGGTCGAACTGGTGGCAGAAGTAAAATCCGCCATCAGCATCCCGCTGGCTGTGAAACTCAGCCCCTTCGTCACCGCCCTGCCCAATTTTGTCCGCCGCATCGTGGAAGCTGGAGCCAGTGGATTAACCCTCTTCAATCGCTTCTACCAGCCCGATTTCGATCTCGAAGAAATGAAGATTAATCCCAGCCTCGAGCTGAGCACCTCTGCCGAAATGCGTCTCCCCTTGCGCTGGGTCTCCATCCTCTACGGCAAAGTCAAGGCGGATTTCGCCCTCACCAGCGGAGTCCACACCGCTACAGACATCGTCAAGGCGATGATGGCTGGCGCGAAGGTCACCATGATGGCATCTGCCCTCCTGCAAGAAGGCGAGCAGGTCATCTCGTCCACGCTGGCAGATTTGGAAGCCTGGATGAAGGAAAAGGAGTACGGCTCCATCCAGCAATTACAAGGCAGTATGAGTCAGAAGGCCGTAAAGGAACCCGCCGCCTTCGAACGCGCAAACTACATGGCTGCCCTGAACACTTTCAAAGACCTGCCATAGTAGAGCAGAATCGGAAACAAAAAAGTCCTCCGCTTGTGCGGGGGACTTTTCATTTTAAGGAATACCAGGCGACTAACTATTGAGAGTGACAGGGGCGACGTTCTTGCGCTGGCGGAAGGTGATTCGTGCGCGGGTCAGGTCGTAGGGTGACATTTCCATCGATACGCGGTCGCCAAGCAGAATACGGATGTAGTGTTTCCGCATCTTGCCAGCCAGGTATGCAAGCACCTCATGACCATTGTCCAGCCGGACGCGGAATTGCGTACCGGGCAGAGCCTCGATCACAACCCCATCCACCTTGATTTTGCCTTCCTCTTTCGTCATACACGCCTCTCAAACTATTCAGCATCCTTGAAGGAACGCCGTTTGATACGTCGAATCGCCTTTTTCTTCTCCATGCGGCGGGTCTCACTCTTCGAGACGAACCAGCGCTTGTTGCGGACCGTGCTTAAAATTCCGCTCTTGACAACCTTCTTGCGAAAGCGTTTGAGGAGGGAGTCCTGCGATTCACCATTGCGTAAATTAACTGAAGCCAACGAAATCACCTGCCTTCCATAATGAAATAAAAAAATCGACCGCTACACAGAGTCGGCCGAGGAGGTTTGCAATAAAACCTGAAACGAACTAGATGACCTCGTGATCAAAAAATACGCTTCAAACTCCTCATGTTTAGTAGAGAGACACGCCTGTCTCCAGCCGAAACCACGCGCACACATTATACACGATACGCAAAAAGATGAGAAGATTCTAAGAGAACAAATAGAAAAGCCCCTTGGCAATGACCTACTCTCCCGGGAGGTCGCCCTCCAAGTACCATCAGCGCTGACGTGCTTAACTTCCGGGTTCGGTATGGGACCGGGTGTACCCACGTCGCTCAAATCACCAAGGGACTATTTCACAAAGTTGTCCTGAACAGCAAATTGATGTTTATTTCAGAAAAGTACCAACTTCTCCGCATCACGTAAAGGAAGCCCTCGACCATTAGTACAGCTTAGCTTAACACATTACTGCGCTTACACATGCTGCCTATATACCAGGTAGTCTACCTGGGGTCTTACACCCTTACGGGTCACAGGGATCTAATCTTAGGGCGAGTTTCCCACTTAGATGCTTTCAGCGGTTATCTCTGCCAGACATGGCTACCCAGCGATGCTCCTGGCGGAACAACTGGCACACTAGAGGTC
>CAILWD010000365.1 GCA_903837815.1 uncultured Chloroflexota bacterium
GTCAACGAGGAAGGAGGGGATGCCGGCGTCTTTGGCTTTCTGAACGGCGGCGACGGTGGCATCTGCGCCAGCGTTGTCGAGGATGATGGCTTTCGCGCCCTTGCCGATGCAGCTTTCGATCAGTTCCAACTGCTTGTTGGCATCGTCGTTGTGGACGAGTTTGAGGGTGGTGTAGCCGAGTTCCTCAGCCTTGGCAGCGGCAACTTCTTGCATGGAGCCAAAGAAGGGATTCTCGACGCCGGGCACGATCACGCAAATCAAGCCGCCTTCTTCAGCAGCGGCGGGGGCTTCAGCGGCAGGCGCTTCGGCAGCGGGGGCTTCGGTAGCAGATGCGGCAGGCTGGCAGGCGGCGAGCAGCATACCCAAAACTGCAAGCACGCTAAACAAAACGACGAACTTCTTATTCATTTTCTTCTCCTTGATATAGGTAGGTTGAATATAAATTTTCGTTCAAGATAGATTGACAGGGCTTTCGGATACTTTTGGGGATAAAACTCCTTTCCGAGAACTTTGTCTCAAACTTTTTGAACAGGGTTATTTCATTTCCTGTTGTTCCTGAAGAGCGATCCGTTCCTGCATACGAGCCTGAACCTGATCGATAATCACAGCCAATACGATGACCGCGCCTTTGATGACTTTCTGCCAGAAAGATGAGACGCCCATCATGACCAAACCGTCTCCCAACACGCCGATGACGAAGGCGCCGATCAATGTCCCGCCCATGCTGCCCCGTCCGCCCGCGAGGGAGGTGCCGCCTAACACCACCGCTGCAATCGCGGTCAATTCGTAACTATCGCCTGTCATCGGGTGGGCGGCAACCAGTTGCGAAGCGACAATCAAGCCGACCAGCGCCGAGCAAAAGCCGCTGATACTGTAAACAATAATCTTGGTGCGGGCAACGCGCACGCCCGAAAGTTCCGCCGCGCGTTCGTTGCCGCCGATGGCATACACGTGGCGACCAAATGGCAGGCGGGTGGTGACGATGTATGCCACAACCGTCAGGATGACCATCAACCAAATCGAGTAGTTGACGCCGAGAAAATCGCCCGCGCCCAAAATATCGAAGCCGGTGTTCCCGTATTCGGGTCGTCCAATCAGGTTGGGGAAGGTGTAGCCATTATTTCGCAGACCGGCAATGCCGCGCGCCACGTACAACATTCCCAGTGTGGCAATGAAGGGGGCGACGTTGAAGCGCGTGATGATGTATCCGCTGACCGCGCCCATCAGGGTTCCCAACGCCAGCGACAACACAATAATCATCCACGTGTGGGGATAGATGATGATTCCCAGTTGCGGCAGGTTGATGCCCTCGTTGATGAGTCCGCCCGCAATCATGGCAATCATGCCCACGATGGAGCCGACCGAAAGGTCGATACCGCCGGTCAGGATGACGAAGGTCATGCCGATTGCCAGCAGGGCATTGATTGCCACATGCTTCGACATGATGACGATGTTTTCCGTGGTCATGAATTGCGGCGACAGGGATGTGAAAACGACCGTGACCAGAATCAAGGCGATGAATGCCCGCCCGCGCAGCAGAAATTGCTGCACATCTGTTTTGGTGATGCCGCGCTTCTTTTTCATATTAATTTCCTGCTGCATGATGATTGCCTCCGTTTGATGGGCCGTGACCAATTGCCGAAGCCGCGACCAGTTTTTCTTCCGTAGCCTCTTGATGAGTAAATTCGCCGGTAATTGCGCCCTTCGACATGACCAGAATGCGGTCAGACATCGCCAGAATTTCCTTGAGTTCCGACGAGACGAAGATGACGCCGTACTTCTGCGCCGCCAGGCGGTTCATGATTTCAAAGATTTCAGACTTCGCGCCAACGTCGATGCCGCGCGTGGGTTCGTCGAGCAGCAACACTTTGGGCTGGGTGAGCAAGCCTTTCGCCACCACCACCTTCTGCTGGTTGCCACCGCTGAGCGCAGTAATCGGCTGAAGCGGATTCGCCACGCGGACGGATAACTCCTTGATTTGCTGGTCGGTGGCAGACTTCTCTTGCTTGCGGGCAAGGAAAATGCCCTTGATGTAGCGCTTCAAACTGGCAAGCAGCATGTTATCCATCACCGAGAGCGTCTGCACCAAGCCGTAGCGCTGACGGTCTTCGGGGACAAGCACAAAGCCGGATGCGATGCGTTCGGAAATCGTGCTGACCGTCACAGGCTTTCCATCCAGATGGATGTTTCCCTTCGCCTGCGGACGCGCCCCCGCGAGGCAGTCCACCAGGTCAGAGCGTCCCGCGCCCATCAAGCCATAAAAGCCGAGGATTTCGCCTTCGCGCAGTTCAAAGGAAACATGGTCGAGCAGGTATCCGCCCCCAGTGCGCGGCAGGGTCATGTCTTCCACTTTGAGCAGCACATTCCCCAACTGATGTTCTTTGCGGGTAAACAGGTTGGCAGGGTTGCGTCCTACCATCTTCTCGATCAGCCAGGGGACATTGACGTTCTTCGCTTCTTCTTCGGCAACCTTGCGACCATCCCGCAGGATGGTGATGTAATCGCCGATTTGCAGGAGTTCTTCCAACTTGTGCGAAATGTAAATGATGGCGACGCCGCGCGATTTAAGTTCCCGTATAACGCGGAACAGCACTTCCACTTCGGCGGCGCTCAATGCCGAGGTTGGCTCGTCCATAATCAGGATGTTCACATTTTGCGCCAGCGCCTTGGCGATTTCCACAATTTGCTGTTCGCCAATTCGCAGGTTGCCCAGCAATTCATCGGGGTCGATTTTTTGCTCGAGGCGGTTGATGAGTTCGCGGGCGCGTTCCTTTTGAGCTTTGTGCGCGATGAATCCGTTTTGGATGTTTTCACGCGCCAGGAAGATGTTATCGACCACGCTTAAATTGGCGCACAGATTCAATTCCTGATAGATGATTCCGATTCCTTCCCGGCTGGCGTCGAGCGGGGAATGCAGGTGGATTTCGCGTCCTTCGAGAAGAATCTTCCCGTGGGTGGGTCGCTCGACCCCGGCGAGAATTTTCATCAACGTGGATTTTCCCGCGCCGTTTTCGCCGATGAGCACGTTGACCTTGCCCTTGCGAACGGCAAACGAAACATCTTCCAGCGCGATGGTTCCTGGAAAGACTTTGGTGATGTTTTCGGCGGTCAGGATGATGTTCTCTGCCGGCGTAGTTCCAGCAGAGGAAACAGGGGTTGGGTTGGACATGGATTAGTCTCCCAGTTCGATTTCAACCGGCACAATGCGGATTTCTTTCAGGTCGATTTGAATCAGGTTGAAGGTGCGGATGTTGAACGCGCCCTTGAAGGTGATGGTTTTGCCCGTCAGGCTTTCCCGTTCGACGCCGCTGAGCACGGTGGAGAGAACGCGCTTGTTGATTTCAGAAGCCGCCTTGCCGTACTCGGTCTGCTCCTTGAAATCGCCAAACGTGATAAACCCAACTGCGTCGCGTACCGAAGTTTCATCGCTGGGAATGCGCGTGCCGACGTAGAGCAAAACTTTGATAGAGCCATCGTAGCCGTCGAGCGCCACTTCCGCCGTCCCCAGGCTGGTTTCGGCGTTGACGGCGACAATCTTGCCGCTGCCCTTCACCATGTACACGTGCGCTTCGCCGACGGTAATCGAGCCGTATTTATTGGCGATGGCAATCAACTCATCTTTGGGCGCTGTGCCATCGGCTCCCGGCTTCATTTCGGAGAGTATCTTCGGCAGTTCCACCGCTTTCTCGTTGAAGGTCGGGATTAATTGGGTGTCCCAAATTCCATCCACGTAGGCGACCGGGTCGAAGACTTCGCTTTGAGCGGCTTTTTCGGCGTCCTCAATTTTGACTACGGTAAAGCCGTAGCGTCCCGCGAGAATCAGGAATAAAAGAACTGCCACGCCAGCAACGATTGAGACTGTTTTTTGTTTCATGGATTCATCCTTGTTTGGGTTGATACAAAACCTGCTGTACTGCCGCCTGCCAGCCCGCGAACAAACTGTCGGCGCGAGCCGAAGGCATGGACGAACGATATTCGACATAACCTGATGGCAGGTTTTGCAAATCTTCCAGAGATGCGTAAATTTTCTGTCCAAGACAACCGCTAAAGACCGCGCCCAAAGCCGAAAGTTCGGGGGTTTGCGCGGCGCGCACTTTCAACTGATTCATGTCCGCCACGAACTGCATTAACAGGGCGTTGCGAACCGCCCCGCCGTCGGCGTGAACCATGCCAAGTTCCACGCCTGCGTCTTCGCCCATCGCCTTCAAAACATCGGTCACAATGTAGCCGATGGATTCGAGCGCGGCGCGGACAACGTGGGCGCGGGTGGTGGAGGGCGTCATGCCCAAAATTGCGGCTTTGGCGTCTGCCCGCCAATAGGGAGCGCTCAAGCCTACGAAGGCGGGAATAAAATAAACGCCGTCACTGTCGGAAACCGACTGTGCCAGCGTTTCTGTTTCTGCGGGA
>CAILWD010000366.1 GCA_903837815.1 uncultured Chloroflexota bacterium
GCTGGTGACCGGCTTCCCGTACGACGCCTGGCACACGGAACAGAACAACTTCTCCAATTTCGAGAAACTCGGCAAGATGACCCAGGGTGTGCGTCGGTTTGGTTCCGCCGCCATCGACGCCGCCTATGTCGCCGCGGGACGCTTCGATGCCTTTTGGGAGTTCTCCCTCAAGCCGTGGGATATCGCCGCCGGCGGACTCATTGCCGAGGAAGCCGGGGCGATTGTCACCGCGCTGAACGGCGGGGCAGATTACATCTCCGCGCCGCAGTCGGTCCTCGCCGCCGCGACGGGGATTCACCGCAAGTTGTTGGAGCAGTTGGAGTAAGGGATCAGAGATTGGAGAATTGAGAGTAGTGAGCAGGAAAAGCCCCTGAGAGTTGGCAGACTTTCAGGGGCTTTGTGAAAAAAGGTTTGCAGACCTGTCAGCTAATTTTTGTGCAAAATATCCTATAGTCATTGATGATTGGCTCATTGAACACCTTCCTGGCCACAGATTTCATAGATGAACACGGATTTTTCAAACCAATCAGTTTTGGGCAAAATTTAGGCGTCAAGTCTTGATTTAACATTGCATGAATTTTACTCCCCCATCATCTTCAGAAACGCATCCGCCACCTGGGGGTCGAAGTGCCGTCCGCTTTGCGCGCTGATATACGCCAGAGCTTCCTCTTTGCTCAATGCCTTGCGGTAGGGGCGGTCGCTGGTGATGGCGTCCCAAACATCGACGACGGCGAAGATGCGAGCCACCAGCGGGATTTGCTCCCCCTTCAATCTGCGCGGATATCCGGTACCGTCCCATTTCTCGTGGTGACAATATGGGATGTCTAGCGACTGCCTCAGGTAGCGAATTGGCTGGAGCATTTCGTAGGCAAATTGTGGATGTCGGCGCATGATTTCCCACTCTCTGGCGGTCAGCGAACTTTTCTTGAGCAGGATATGGTCTGGAACGCCGATCTTGCCGATGTCGTGTAACAGGGCGCCGCGCCGCAGGTGGATGATATCGCTATCCTTGATGTGGAACATGCGGGCCAGGGAAATCGTCAACTCGGTTACGCGCTCGGTGTGGCTTTCGGTTTCCCGGTCGCGCAGGTCCATTGCCCGCGCCCAGCCTTCGATGGTGGCGTCGTAGGCAATCGCCAACTCGAGGTTGGCGCGCTGGAGGTCCTCGAAGAGTTGGGTCTGGTCGATGGTGATGGCGGCCTGTCCTGCCAGCGTTTCGAGAAACTCGATCCACTCCGGGGTTGCGGAGAGTTGGGCGCGATGGAAGACTTCCATCACGCCTTTCACCTGTCCCTTGGCAATCAGTGGAACGGCATAGTATTCCAGAAAGCCTTCGGCGCGCAGGGCAGAGCCGCGGGTAAACCGCGATCCCGCTTCAGGCAGGTTGGTGACATGTTGCGTGCGGCGCTCATAGGCGGCGCGCCCTGCGAAACATTCGCCAAGTTGCAGGCGAGTCTGCTCGATGGCGCGGGTGCGGAATCCCTGCCCGATGATGTATTCGAGCATTTGCAGGTGCGGGTGATACAGCAGCACATCCACGGCATCCACATCCAACTGGAGGACGGTCTGGTTGACAACCGTATTGAGGATGGGGCGCAGTTCGAAGGAGGAGGAAATGGCGCGGTCGATGGTGTGAAGCGCCTGCAATTGGCCCAGGCGATATTCAGTCTTATCGCGCAAGCGCGCCGAGTGGATGGCGCCCGCGGCTTGTGATGCAAACAGCGAGAGCAGGCGCTCATCGGCTTCGGTAAATTTGCGTTCAGAATCGTTGATTTCATCCGCGGCCAACACGCCAATCAATTCGCCGCTGTAGAGCATCGGCACTTCCAACACGGCGCGGATTCGGGTACCCTCGTAGTGCGGGGAACGTCTCTCCCAGATGGAATAGTCTTCGACCCGCAAGGGTTGGCGGGTTTGGGCTACAGTTCCCCCGGCGCCTTCTCCCAACTGCAGGCGCACACCCACCTTGATATGGTTTGCCGTGCCCACCTCCAGCAGGAGGTCTTCTCTTTCGGCGTCGTAAAGATAGATTCCGCTCGAAGCGGAGTTGAGTAATTTTTGGGCGGTTTCGACAATGGATTGCATCAAATCCGGGAGGTTTGTCTCGCGGGAAAGAGTGACGCTCGTTTCATAGAGAGCTGCAAACTCGCGGAAACGTTGCCCGGTCTCTTCAAAGAGGCGGGCGTTTTGCAAGGCAAGGGATGCCTGCCCGGTAAAGGCTTTGATCAATTGAGCGTGGTCTTCGGTGAAGAAGTCTGTCTGGGCGCTGTCGAGAGAAAAGAAGGCAATCACCCTGCCGTTGACGATGATGGGCGCGCCGGCCCACGAACGAATAAAACGGGTTTCGTCCACCCGAGTCCAGCCGGGGTATTTTCGGACATCCGAAATGACAAACGGCTGTTTGTGTTCCAGCATCCAGCGCAGGTTTTCAACCTGAAAGATATCAAACTCGTGGCTGAGCACGCCATCCAAAGCCTGGCGGTCGAGCAGCTTGTATCCGCGCATTCGGGCGATGCGGGTGGTGTGCGTTTCCTGTTGGACGAGCATGATGGAACCGCCCTCAAAAGGCACAATGCGCTCCAGGGCTTCGAGCAGGCGGTCGAGGATGGTTTCAAAATCGAGGCTGGCGCTCATCGACGCGCCGGCGCTTAGGGCATCGCGCAGGGCGTCTGACACCCGCCTTTGTTTTTGCTCGGCTTTGAAGAGCCGCGCATTTTCCAATGCGCTCGCTGCCTGGGTCGCCAGTGTGGCGGCCAGTCGTTCGTCTGCGGCGCTGAAGGCATCGGGTTGTTCGCTTTCGATGCTGATCACGCCGATCGCGCGGTCGCCCAGCATCATTGGGACATAAAGCCCGGAGTTCAAGCCGGGATAGGTATCCACATAATGCGGCTCATGCTGCAGGTCATTCGAGTGGATCACCCGCTTACTGCGGACTGCCCACCCGCTCATCCCTTGCGCGCTGGAGGCGACCAGTGTTCTGAAGCGTTGCCCCACTTCCCGCCGCTCTGCTTCGCTCTCCAATCCGGGTTGGTTGAAAGCCAGCAGTTCGAGGCTTTCATCCTGCGGGCTATACAAGCGGACTGTTGTGTGATGCCAGCTAAGTTTTTGTTCGAGCAGTTCAATCACCTTGCGCGCGATCTCCGCCGGCTCGAGAATTTGGCTGATCGCCAGTCCGCTTTCGTAGAGCGTTTCGAGTTCCATGATGCGCTGACGGATTTGGCTTTCCACCTGTTTTTGCGCGGTTATATCCTGCATGAGGCCGTGAAGCAGTTGCGGATTCCCGTCTTCGTCACGCAACATCATTGCCTCGTCATGAATCCACAGGAGCCGTCCGTCTTTGCTGCGAATGCGGTAGTCTGCTTCGAACGGCTCGCCGGTCTTTGCGCAGCGCAAATACATTGCATGGATGGCTTCGCGATCATCCGGGTGGGTATTGGCCGACCAGAGATCGCTGAAGCTTTCAAGCCATTCCTGCGGGGTATAGCCGAGGATTTTTTCGATCTGCGGGCTGACGTACAAGGTGCGGATGCCGTCGCTTACCTCATCTATATACACAACGACGGGAATTTGCTCGACCAGTGTGCGGTATTGCCTCTCACGCTCGCGCAGTAATTGCTCCGTCTGTTTGCGCTCGGTGACATTGCGGGTGATGCCCATGATCCCTGTAATTGTGCCCTGCGCGTCGCGGATGAAGGATAAATGGATCGCAGCCCAGATGGCCCCGCCGGATGCCGTATAGTGCTCCACTTCGAGGATGCGTGTGCGATTTTTATCCACTCCCGGCTGGCTGTCTTTGTACAATTCTTCTTGAAAAACCTGTTTGAAAACAGAAATGGAAGATGGGGGATGCCTTTCTTCCAGTCTGCGGACGAGATATTCTTCCGGCGTATCTCCGGTTAATTTTTGAATGGATGGGCTGACATAAGTGATGTTGAATGCCAGGTCGGCGGTCCAGACCACGTCCGAGATATTCTCCTCCAGACGGCGGTATTGGGCTTCGCTCTCAGTCAGGCTTGCCTCTGCCTGTTTGCGGGCGGTGATATCACGCGTAATTCCTTCGATGGCTATTAACCGCCCGTCTGCGCTTCTGACCGGCGCGATGCGGCTTTCCATCCAGCGGGCGGCTCCGTCTTTGCCAATCCATCGCGCAAACAATGATTCATTCGGCGGGGCAAGCGATTGTATATAACCTGACATTAAATTTGCATCGTCCGGGTGTATCATGTTCAACATCAGCCATGGATCGGCGTAACACTCTTCGGGGGTGTAACCGGTAATCGATTCAACCGCCGGGTTGATGTAGGTCAGTTTCATTTCCGGGTAAATTTCATAACGAAAGATAATATCCAAAGCATTGCTGACCAAGCGCCGGTAACGCTCTTCGCTTTCACGCAATGACTCCTCCATCTGCTTTCGCATGGAAATGTCGCGCACGACGGCCAGGACCTGCTTCTCGCCTTCGATGTCGAAATCGTGTAATGAAACCTCGGTCCAGAAGCCTTCCCCCGTTTTTTTTCTTGCCAGCCATTCAAAAACCTGAGTGCCTCCCTCAATGGCGAGTTTCTCTTTTTCTATTGCATCGGCTCTGGAATAAGGCGGG
Organism: uncultured Chloroflexota bacterium; assembly: GCA_903837815.1. GTDB lineage: Bacteria > Chloroflexota > Anaerolineae > Anaerolineales > Villigracilaceae > Villigracilis. Next base: position 4,601 of record CAILWD010000366.1, read on the forward strand.
TCGTCGTCGGCAAATCTGATCATCCCTCCGGAAACCACCTCCTCTTCGGATTCATAGCCGAACATTTGTAGCATGGCTTTGTTGACATGCAATATCCGCCCGCTTGATACAGATTGAATAAAGATCGCCTCGGTGGGGGCGTCAAAGACTTCCCGATACCAGCGTTTGCTCTTTTGCAGGTCAGACTGCGCCTGTCTCAATTCATGGGTGCGCTGGGCGACGCGCCTTTGCAGGGTTCGATTGAGAATAATGAGGATAAAAATAACCAGGAAAGCAATTAACAGCGCCGCCATCAGCAAGGGCAGGTACTCCTCTGCGCCCATCAGAGTAAGGGACTTCCCCGTCGTCGAATTTTGTCCGGCCGTCTTGTCATTGCAGGCAAAAAGGAACCCGGGCAGCAGGAAAACGAGAACCCAAATAGACAATGCCCGTTTTTGTATTTGGGGAAGGCGGCTCATGACGAAATTCTCCCGGTAAGATACGGCTTATGGTTCAGGGTTGAAGATTGCGGTACGGTTGCGCCCGGCTTGTTTTGCCGCGTACAATGCCTGGTCGGCCCGCAGAAACAGGCGTTCCACAGAGTCTATGTGGCCGATATCTTTCAAAATTTCTGCAATGCCCAGGCTGATGCTGAGTGAAAGCGCTCCTTTATCTGTCTCGATGCGCAGGGCGGCGATGCTTGCATGGATGCGCCCGCTGACAACCAGCGCCTCTTCAACACCGGTTTGGGGCAGGAGAACCATAAATTCATCGCCGCCATAGCGTCCAAAAACATCCACCGCACGGAGTTGGGCGCGGACCGCCCCTGTAAGGCTTTGCAGCGCCTGATCGCCAACCGCATGACCGTAGTTATCGTTGGTTGCCTTGAAGTCGTCCACATCGAACATCAGCGCTGAGAGCGGCGAACCATAGCGGACAGCGAAGTGGAATTCCCTTTCTGCGATCTCGAACAAATGACGGCGATTATGCACGCCGGTCAACGTATCGGTACGCGCCAGTTCCTGTTCGCGTAAAAAGGCTTGTTCCAGTCCCTTGTGAGCGGCTTCCAACTCCTCCCTTGTCTGGCGTAACTCTTCTTCAGATTGCTTGCGCGAAGTGACATCGCGCAGCATTCCCTCGTGATACAGGATGTTGCCCTGCTCGTCATGAACGTAGTGTCCGTGATCCTCCACCCAGATCTCGGAGCCATCCTTCCGCCTCATGCGGTAGACCTCGGTTTCCTCCTGCCCGGTGTCGAGGACATGGCTGCCCCTTTCCTCGGGGGTGAAATACAACTCCTTCTTGATATCCACTGCCAGCATTTCTTCGCGGCTCGAATAGCCGAACATCTTCAACATGGCCGGATTCACATCTACAAACCTGCCCTCGTGGGTGCTGCTGTAAATGCCGTCCATCATGCTGTTAAACAGGGTACGGTAACGTTCTTCCGATTTTCGCAATTCTCCATCCGCGCGGCTGCGTTCGGTGACATCATGGATAATGGAGAAGAGCGCTTGTTTGTCGTGAAGCGTGACCGGGGAAGAATGCACCTCCACCGTCCGCGCTTCGCCGTTTGCCAGGCGGTGCAAAAAGACAAAAAAGTTTTTTTCCCTCCTGACTGCCTTCTTGCGTTCCATCGCAGCCTGCCCTGGCGGCAGGGTATTAATCTCGTCGATGGTCATGCTGCAAAGCTTTTCCTTCGAGTGACCATAAAATTCGATCGCCGCCCCATTTGCATCCAGAATCATCCCCGTGTCGGGGTTAATCAACACCATAACCGCTGAGTGCTCATCGAATACGCGCTGGAAGATTTTTTCATCGAGGGCGATGCCGCTCTTTGGAGGAGATGTGTTTTTTTGTCGCGGCATCAGATGGTTCCTCCCGCTTGCGGCTTGAAAATCACAGTGCGGTTCCGCCCCGCCCGTTTCGCGGCGTAGAGGGCTTCATCGGCGCGGCGGATGATGTCATCGACCGAGGCATCCTTTGGGTCGTGAATCATTTCGGCGATGCCGGCGCTCAGGGTAACAGAAGCGATTCCCTTTTCTGTTTCAAGGCGCAGCATCCTGATTTCCTTGTGGATGCGTTCTGCCTGGAGGGCAGCCTGTTTTGCCTCGGTCATCGACAGGACGATCATGAATTCTTCGCCGCCATAACGCCCGATCAGATCCACATCGCGCAACTGGGAACGGGCGATCGCGGCCACGCGTTCCAGCATCTGGTCTCCCATCGCGTGACCAAAGGTGTCGTTGATTTGTTTGAAGTGATCCAGGTCGAACATGATGATGGACAGCGGGCGGCGATAGCGCCGCGCAAGGTCGAATTCGTGGACTGCGAGTTCGAACAGATAACGACGGTTATGGACGCCGGTCAATGGGTCGGTTCGCGCAAGACGCTGCTGCTGTTTGAACGCAGATTGAAGTTCATGGTTGGCTTTTTCCAATTCCTCCCGGGCGCGCTTCAACTCGGTTTCCGCTTGTTTGCGGCGGGTAATATCCAGTTTGATCGCAATGAAGTGGGTTACGTTTCCGTCCCCATCCAGCACAGGGGTGATGGTTTGTTCTTCATGATATAGACTGCCGTCCTTGCGGCGGTTTGTCATTTCTCCATGCCAGACGTGCCCCGCCAGAATCTTGTCCCACAGGTTCTTGTAAAAATGCACGGTATGCAATCCAGATTTTATAATGCGGGGATTTTGCCCGACGGCTTCTTCCTTGGTGTATCCTGTCAGCTTGACCCACGCGAGATTGACCCATCGAATGATGCCGTGTTTATCGGTGATGGCAATGGCATTTGCCGCCGCTTCCAGCGCCGCACTTTGCAACCGCAGGTTTTCCTCCGCCTGCCTGCGGGCGGATAATTCCAATTGCATCTGCTGGGTCAGGCGCACATTCCGCAGGCTGATCGCGATCTGTGCCGCAAAAGATTCCATGGCTGGCACATCATCTTCTGCCAATGAAGGACCGTTGACAATCATCAGGCCGAGTGTTTCTTCATCAGCCCGCAGCGGAGCAATGATTCCATGTTCGATTTTCAGCAAGTGCATGAATTGCCCGGTCAGGTCATGAGGCAGAGAGGGGAGTATGTTGGAAATGTCCTCATGCCTCCAATGAATATATTGTGTCTGCCCCCCTTCCAGACCGCGGGCATAAATGCTGCCAGCCGGCAATTCGAGGCGGTAACCAAGCGCCTTTTCCCCGATCAATTTTTCGATGTTTTGCAGATCTTCGGGCGGATAAGTGACGTGAACCAGCGTCAGCGTTTTTTTATCTTCTGTGACGGTGAAAAGCGCCACCTCCCCGCCCAGAGATTTGATCTGGCTGTCGACGGCATGATAGACCTCCTCCTCTGTCCGCGTTCGCTGGACGGATTGCGCAGCGCGGCTTAGGGCCAGCAACAGGTCACGATTGTGCCTGTGCGCATTCTGTGCCGAATTTTTTGATATTTTTTGAGTACTGGCCACGGCGGTTATCCTTTTGATCCTGTATCCATGCGGATGGCTCACGCCGGGATGGATTGATCCTGTTATTTGATGACCATAATTATAACCATGCCCGCCCGATTTGCTTCTTTAATAATAGGTGATTGTAACTTATCCCAAGCGTATTTAAATTCCCCGGCAAACAAATTCCCGCCGCCAATAAATGCCCGCCCCGCTTTCGGTCTTTTGACGGCGGGAACCTGACTCGGGACGCAAGCGGCGGCTTATCCCATGAATTTTTCCTGGGCGTCGATCACATCCTTCCCCTCAGGTTTGAGGCGGATGTAGGTTCCGTCTGGCTGCAAGATGCGCGCGCTGGCGTTATCCTTCAAATAGGTTTCCAAAACATTATCGCGCAAATGGCGGATGTGAGTCTTGCTCTCGATGGGGAAGACCACCTCGACGCGGTGGTTGAGGTTGCGCTGCATCAGGTCGGCGCTGCCGAGGTAAAGCTCCTCTTTGCCGTCGTTTTGGAAATAGAACAGGCGGCTGTGTTCGAGATACCGTCCGACGATGCTGATGACGCGGATGTTCTCGCTTACGCCTTTGGCGCCGGGGCGCAGACAACACATGCCGCGCACGAGCAAATCCACCTGCACGCCCGCCTGCGATGCCCGATAGAGCAGTCGAATCATGTCGGGGTCGACCAGCGAATTGACCTTGAAAATCAGCCGGGCTTTGCTTCCCTGCCCGGCATGTTCGATTTCACGCTCGATCATCTTCTCCAGTTTCTTCCGCAGGCTGACGGGGGCGACCAATAACTTGCGATATTCCTGTTTGGTCGAATAGCCGGTCAGGTAGTTGAAGAGGTCGGTGGCGTCCGCGCCCATGTCATCGTCACAGGTGAAGAGGCCGAGGTCTTCGTAGATGCGCGAGGTCAACGCGTTGTAATTGCCTGTGGCGAGGTGCAGGTAACGGCGGATGCCTTCGCCTTCCTGACGGACGACCATCGTCACTTTGCAGTGGGTCTTCAAGCCGACCAGTCCATAAACCACATGCGCGCCCACTTCTTCCAACGCTCTTGCCCAGCCGATGTTTGACTCTTCATCGAAGCGGGCTTTGAGTTCCACCAGCACCGCCACCTGCTTGCCGCGTTCCGCCGCTTCGAGCAGGGCTTCGACCACGGGCGCATTGGAACCGACGCGATATAAGGTCTGTTTGATGGCAAGCACCTGCGGATCGCGGGCGGCGGCGTTGAGGAAATCCACCACAGGGTTGAACGAGTCATACGGGTGATGCAAAAAGATGTTCTCGTTGCGAATGGCTTCGAAAATATCCGTGGCGGTTGTGGCATATCGCAACTGTTTGGGGATGCGCGGTTTGTAGGGGACATCCTTCAAGTCATGACGCTCCACGCTGCTGTACAACTGCCAGAGACTGCTCAATCCCAGCGGGCTGTCCAAAACATAGACATCATTGTGGTTGACTTCGAGGTTATCCACCAGCAGTTCGCGGATGTTCTGCGGCATGGACTCGTACACCGCCACCTGCACCACCGAGCCGAACCTGCGCTTGCGGATGTTCTGCTGCATGGTCTCCAACAGGTCGTCGGCTTCGAGTTCCTGGATTTCGATGTCGGCGTCGCGCAC
>CAILWD010000367.1 GCA_903837815.1 uncultured Chloroflexota bacterium
GGCGGCGGCGTGTGTCAGGTCAGCACCACGTTGTTCCGCACCGTGTTCTACGCGGGCTTCCCCGTCGTCGAGCGTTATTCCCATGCCTACCGCGTGTCGTATTATGAAAAAACCATCAGCGGCGATGTCGATCCAAACCTGGCAGGTCTGGATGCGACAGTCTACTTCCCGCTTGTCGATTTCAAGTTCACCAACGACACCCCCTACTGGATGTTGATGGAGACCGATGTCAACGTCAGCGCGCGCACGCTTACCTGGAGGCTTTACTCCACCCCCGATGGTCGCAGCGTAACCTGGGAGACGACGGGGCCTGTCAATGTCGCGCCTCCGCCCAAACCTGTCTTCGAGGAAAATCCCGAATTGCAGGCAGACCAGATCAAGCAGGTGGATTACCCCGCCCAGGGCGCGGACGTGGATGTCATGCGCACCGTCTGGCTCAATGGGCAAATCTACTTTACCGACCGCTTCCAGACTCATTACGAACCCTGGGCAGCCGTCTGCCAGTATGGTCCCGGCACCGAAGACCCCATCAAAGCCGCCAAACGAGAGGAATTGTGCCTCGCGCCCGACGCATAATCAGATGGTACAATCTTTGCAAAAAACAGGAGAAAACATGGTCAAACCGGACTTGCTCGAAATTCTACGCTGCCCCCATTGCGTCCGCGAAAAGGGAGGTTTGCTGACTCTGCACCGCGACGCATGGCTCATCTGCCAGGATTGCGGGCGCAAATACCCAATTGTGGACGACATCCCCGTGATGCTGATTGACGAAGGCGATAAGTGGGTCAACACCGCGCAGGACGCGCTGCCCGTCCCGCCTCCTGCCAAATAGAATGCAGGATTTGCTGAACGAACTAACCAGCGGCGACGACACCCGCGCCGAGGAAGCCATCCCCGCCCTTGTCGAATTGGGCGCGGCGGCGATCCCGTCCCTGCTGGATTTGACCCGCGCCAAAGATGTGGACTCGCGCTGGTGGGCGGTTCGCGCCCTTGCGGCTTTTCCAGATGTCCAACCCGAAGATTTGATTCCGCTTCTGCGAGATTCCTCCCCCGAAGTCCGTTCCGCTGCCGCGTTAGCCCTGTGCAACCATCCTCATGAAAGCGCAATCAGCGAGTTGATTCGCCTTCTTTCAGATGAAGATTCTCTCACAGCGGGTTTGGCGGGGAATGCCCTTGCGCTCATCGGCGCCCCGTCTGTTTCCAGCCTGCTGGATGTGATGGAAAATTCGACCGCCGGCGTTAAAATCCTGGCTTTGCGCGCGCTGGCAGAAATCCGCGATCACCGCGCCATTCCGCTGATGATGAAATGCATGGGCGACGAGTCGGCGCTTTTACGATATTGGGCGCAGGAAGGTTTGACACGTCTTGGGCTTGATATGGTATATGTTAAGCCCTGAGGTGAATTAGAGAATGAAAAATTTCGAGTTTTTGCAAAACATAAAATTCCCCAAATTCAGTTTTTCACTGGTTGGGAAAGTCGTCTTTTGGGTGGTGACTGTGGGCCTGGCAATTGCCGCCTTTCTCTACGCTCGCGATTTCACTGCTTGTTGGAATTTAACGGGCCTGCCCGGCATCTCTCCTGCCAACTGCGGCGCTTCGGGCGCTCTTGAGCAATTCAACCCGGAAGGCACGCCCATTGCGCCGGATGAACTTGCAACCCTGCCTACACCGGCAGTGGCTGTCCCCGAATTGGACCTGCCTCCCACCTGGGACGGAGCCAGCCGCATCAATATGCTTTTCATCGGATTGGACTATGCCGACTGGCGCGAAGGCGAAGGGCCGCCGCGCTCTGATACGATGATCCTCTTCACGGTTGACCCGATTTCCAAGACCGCCGGCATGTTATCCATTCCCCGCGATTTGTGGGTCAATATCCCCGGCTTTGGGTACAGCCGTATTAATACAGCCTACCCGAGCGGCGAAGGGGCGCAACTTCCCGGCGGCGGGCCAGGTCTCGCCATGAAGACAGTAGAGCAGGTCGTTGGCGTTCCGGTTCATTACTATGCCCAGATCGATTTCGAAACCTTTGTTAATCTGATCAACATGCTCGGTTGCATTACCGTCACTCCTGAAGAGGATTTGATTCTTGATCGCGTGGGAAGCGGCCCGGACCATGTCAAGATCAAGGCGGGCGGTGAGCGCGAACTTTGCGGTTGGAAGGTTTTGGCATATGCCCGCACTCGCAAGACCCAGGGCGGTGACACAGACCGCTCGCGCCGTCAGCAGCAGGTGATTTTTGCCCTGCAAGAAAAAATCTTCGACCCCGAAAACTTCTCCACCCTCATCGCGCAAGCGCCAGATATGTATTACCAGCTTCAAAACGGCATTCACACCAACATGCCATTCGAAGACGCGCTCAAACTGGCTATGCTTGGCAGAGACATCTCCCCGGGGAATATTAAGACAGGAATTATCGACACCAGCATGGTGACATTCGAAAATACCGTCCTCGCCGGGCAGGCTGCCAGCGTGATGAAACCAATGGCAGATAAAATTCGCGTCCTGCGTGACGATATTTTCACCACCGGTGGAGCGCTCAGCCCCATTGCCCAGGGTGACGCCCCCGCACTCATGCGCGCCGAGGAAGCCCGCGTGCGTATTGCGGATGGGACTTTTACCCCCGGCCTTGACCAACGCGCCGGGCTCTTCTTCCAATCTCAGGGCATGAACGTAACCGAAGTCGGCGCGGCAGATGCTGTGTACGCCCAGACCACTGTCGTCGTCTATGGCCCCAAACTCTATACCCTGCGCTACCTGCAAAGCACATTTGGCATTTCGCAGAACCAGATTAAGTTTAATCCAGACCCCGCCTCAACGGTCGATGTCGAAATCCGCATTGGCTCCGACCTGGCGGGGGCAATCCCCTAACCTCGGCAATAGCCAAATTCAAAAGCGCCTCCCAAATGACAGGAGGCGCTTTTTTATAAAATATGGAATAACCGGTTATTTATTCCTGTTTCTCCACCACGATGGTGGCTTCTGTCAGCAGGGCGGCGATGGCGCCGATGGCGGCAAGTTGCGGGGCGATTAACGCTCCCACCACGCCAAAGGTCATGGGGATTTCCACCAGCGTTTTTCCTTCCTTGTCCTTGATGATGACCTTGCGGATGTTCCCCTCGTGGAAGAGTTCCTTGATCTTGGCAACGACTTTTTCGCCTTCCACTTTGAATTCTTCAGTGTGATAGTTTTCGGGCATGGTTACCTCCACACAGTATTACGTTATTTGGCTGGCGGCGGTTGCTGAATTTGGTCATAGAAAAGGAGCAGCGTGCTCCCGTATTTTCTTTGCTCGGTCTCTTCAAGATTTTCCAGCGCGACTTCCTTGTATTCCAGCGGGTCGATCTGGACAATCACGGTCCCCGTCTCTGACAGCCAGCCGATGTTTTCATCGACCAGGCTCAGGGCGCGGCTCCACATCTCGTGGTACTGCGGCGGCGCGATGTAAATGAACTCGAATTTCCTGCCGGGCTGCGCGCTTAACATGCTGAACGCATCGCCTTTGCGCACTTCCGCCAGTTTGGAAAATCCGCAATGCTCCACGTTTTCCCGGATGGTCTCCACCGGGGCGCGGTTCAAATCGGTGAAGCGCACGAATGCCGCGCCGCGACTCAATGCTTCGATGCCAATTGCGCCCGTGCCGCCGAACAAATCCCACCAGTTCGAGTCGATGACATCCCCGGCGAGGATGTTAAACAAGGCTTCCTTGACTCGATCCATTACGGGGCGGGTAGTGTCGCCCGGCACCGATTTCAGCCGCCTGCCGCGCGCGCTTCCGGCTATCACTCGCAGGCTCATTCCTTCCCCGCATTTGCGCCGCGCGCGCTTTCCAACGCCGCCAGGTAATTCCCGTGCGCCGCGGTGATCGGGACGACGCATCCCGTTCCGAGGATGAAATGTCGCCCGTTTGCCTGCCGAATGGCGTCCGCCGCTTCTTCGCACACTTTGGCTTGGTCTCCCAAAACGAGGGTATCCTGCCGCAAACCTCCGCACAGAGTCCCTTTGAAGAGAGTTCTTGCTTCTGCCAGTGAGGGGTAGGTTTCACGGTCATGCCAGTTGACGATCTGGAAGTTGAACAGCCGCAGCAGCGAAAAGAAGATGCCCTTTCCGTGCAGGTGGATCATATTGCACCACAGGTCTCCGGTTTCTTCCAGCGCCTGCTGGTCGTACGGTAATGCGAAGGTCTTATATTCGTTCAACTCCATGATTTCCGCCTGAGCATGTTGGACGGCGTAGAAAATTCCATCAATGCCCGTTTCGCGGGCGGCTTCGATGAATCTCGTGGTGGTCTTGGCGATGGCATCCAGCCCCTTCATCACGGCTTCGGGGTGTTTCTGCAAGTGGGCAAGCAGGGTTTCATTGCCGGCTAGATTCTTCGCCTGTGACAGCGGATTGAAAATCGTTTGGATGATGGGCGTCTCGGCGGGGAGATTCTTTTTTAGCAGGCGCAGGCAATATAACTGACCCGCCAGATGGGGGGAAGCGGGATCAAGCGGCTTGAGTTTTTCCCAGTCTTCGGGCTTGTGGATGACGCGCTTCGTGTAGCGACGTGAGCCTTCCGCGTCGCCCATCCACTGGTCATCCACGCCCCAGTCTTTGACCGCGAAGGAGGAGGCGGGAGTCACTTTAACGATATCAAAATCATAGGTGGATTGAAAATGCAAAGTGGACGCCGCCAGACTTTCGGGATTTTGGTCGTCCACGGGGAAGTGCCGCCAGAGCGCAATGGGTGTGCGGTCTGGGACTTCGCCGCTCAAACAGGCTTGGATTCGTTCTTTGTGCGTGGTCATGGGATTTGTTTTATCTCACAGAATATGGCATGGTTTCGTTCGATTTGGAAGACGATGGGAGCGTCCTTGAAAGTCTTGAGGTCTTCGTTGGCGCGGGTGTTGACCAATACGAAATCTCCGCTTTGAATTTGCCCAAACTCGGTGCGGTAATTGCGGATAACCATGCCTTCGCCTGCATAATATTCCGCGATGTATGGCTCGCGTTTGACGAATAGGTTTGCCCCGGGCGGCGCGTCGAAGGATTCGACGGCTTCCTTGTAGCAGGTTAACCAGTAGTCTGTCTCGTAGCGGCGGAATGGGTTGGCTGCCAGCGAATTGTAATACGCATATTCGTAAGGATGCAATTGAATGAAGCCGTAAATTCCGGGGGCAAGCAGCAGCAAGGTCGGCAGGATTGCAGACCAGCGGGACTTGGAGATCTCGAATATTTTGTCGAAGGCAAATCCCGCGAAGATGAAGAGCGGGGGAAGGATAAAAAGAAAGTGACGATAGCCATCGTACATCGGCGGTTTGCGGACGAGGACGTAGGCGAAAGGAATCAGAAACCAGAAGAGCAGTAAAAAGTAATCGGTGAGCAGCGTCCAGTTGTCGGTGCGGAGGGTTTTGAGTTGTTTCCAGAAGGCGAGGAAGATTCCAGTCAGAAAAAGCGGGAGAACAGGTTCTGTCAGGGTTAATCCCAAAAGGACGGGAAGGTAGCGACGCGGGAGTTCGTCGGCGCGGTAGAGTTGCCCGTTGAACAACACCTGCAATTGGGTCGGGTTGTCAGACATGAAGCCGAAGACTTCGATGAATTTCTGAATCGGATTTGTCCACAGGTAGGGCCAGAGGGCGAGGGAAACCAGCAGGCTGATGACGGCGTACCATGCGAGGCGTTTGAGGGTGTTGGCGTTGAAACGGGTCAGGGCATAAATCCCGACCAGCAGCCCCGCCAGCGGTCCCAGCACGCGGATGGAGGTTGCGGCGCCGAGAAAGAAAGCGGCAGGCAGAAGGGGTTTCAAAAAAAACTTCGCGTTTTTTGCGTCTTCGCGGTGAATATTTTTAGGCTCGTTCAGTTTGTCTACCATCTCGAAACCGAAGCAAACCGCGCCGAGGAAGAAGACCAAAAAAGATGGGTCTTTGGGGTTGATGAAGGCATGTCCCCACAAGAGCGGTTGCAAGGCAAAGAGGGTAGAGGCGGCAAGCGCGGCGGACTCGTTCATCCAGCGTTTGGCGAGTCGATGAAAGAGATACACCCCCAGTTGGAATGTGAGGAAGTTGACCAGATGCCAGGCTGAGGCATTGTCTGCGCCGAGGGTTTCGATGACCGAGACAATCGGTTGGGCTAGGATGATGTAGGCGGGTCCGCGATTGGCGTGGTCTGTGCCGCTGATGCCGTAGGCGTTTTCCAGGTTGAAGTTCCCACTGGCCCACTCGCGTGGTGAGTAGGCGTACCCGAGGGCGTTGGCGTAATCGTAAAAAAGCGGCTCGTCCCAGGACAAGCCGTAATTCTGAAATGTGAACACGCCAACCAAAAGGTTGATGATGAGCAGAATTAGGATGGGGTGTTGACGGATTTTATGCACAGGTTATTTTTGCGAAATGCGGTGTGTCTGGCGTTTTTTCGCCTGTTCCATTCGCTCGCGGTCTTCGTCAGTTTCGGCAATCAGCGGTGGGACGGCGGCAGGGTTGCCGTTATCGTCCAAGCCGACGTACACGAGATAGGCGGTGTTGGTGTGGGTGCGTTCGCCTGTGACGGGATTCTCCGCAACCACCTGCACTTCGGCTTCCATCGAGGTGCGCCCGGTGTAGGTTACTTCGGCATTGAGGATGATGAGGTCGCCAATTTTGATGGGTTCGCGGAAGACGAGCGAATCCACGGCGACGGTGACCACCCGTTTTTGGGCGTGGCGCATACAGGCAAGTGCGCCCGCCTCATCTGCCAGTTTCATAATCCAGCCGCCATGCACGTTGCCATAATTGTTGGCATGTTCGGGCTGCATTAATTGGGCGATGCTGATGCGCGAGGCGCGGGAGGTTTTGGGTGTGGAAGCTTTTGTCATCAGTCGAGGTCCTCGCGGTATTCACCGGCGTCGATTGTGTGCAGGCGTTCCGGCGCTTCGAGCAGAACGTCAATCAGAGAATGCGGTAATTCAGGCATCATGGGTGGCAGGGGGATGGTGGCTGGGAGGGAAATTTTTGACGGGTGCGGCGGAGGCGTCAGGCGCGGCACGAGGGTGAAAGTTGCCCGTTTGCGGACAATGCGTCGTTCGTCGGTTAAGATGCCGACGTATTCTCCAAGCACCGAATATACCTCACGACGGGCTGTGATAAACCCGATCCATTCTCCGTTGCGATTGAACAGGTGGGGATAAAACAGGAATGCTTCGGCATCTCCCCGGGTGGTATAGAGTGGTATCAATTTGGTTTGGGCGCTGTTCATGCCTGTATCTCTTCGTGGTGGTCTATATCATTATACGTCCAATAGCGGTTGACGAAAAAATTCCACAACATCACAATCCCCACCGCTGTTGCGAGAGTGAGGTTCTTGGCGTAGAACTCGGCGTTGACATGAGAGATATGAAGCGGGTTTTCAAAAAATCGCATCATTGGAGGCTCGACGTAATGCAGGATTGGAATGCGAATTACAACCCCCGCCGTATTGACGAGAGAGAACATTCCTAACTGGCTGAAGAGCGGGCGCGAGCGTGACTCGGGATAAGTCCAGTGGCGATTCCAGATGAAGTTGCTGACAACAGCGCAGGTAAATGAGATTGTCCCCGCAAAGACAAGGGAAATATTTGTAAAGTGGGAGAGCAGGTTCATCACGCCGAAATCGATCACGGCACCGATGGTTCCCACCAGGGCGAACTTCAGGAAGCGATTGCGTTCTTTTGAATCACTTAAAATCATGCAATCCCCAGTTTTTGTTTGAAGTACGGAATACTGCGGCGGAGACCTTCCTCCAGGCTGACCTTCGGCTCCCAGTTCAGGATGCTTTTGGCGCGGGTAATGTCGGGGCGGCGGCGTTGCGGGTCGCGGGCGCTTCTGGCGTCCACGTAAGTAATGCCTGCCGTGTTGCCCGTGACCTTGTTGATGATCTCTGCAAATTGCAGAATGCTCATTTCGTTCGGGTTGCCAATGTTGACCGGGAAATGCTCGTCGGAGTAGAGCAGTTTGACGATGCCGTCGATCAGGTCGTCTACGTAACAAAAAGAGCGGGTCTGCGAACCATCGCCGTAGACTGTGAGCGGCTGACCAAGTAACGCCTGGTGAATCATATTGGGCAGGGCGCGCCCATCTTCCAAATCCAACCGCGGGCCGTAAGTGTTGAAGATACGAACGATGCTGGTGTTGACATTATGGAAGCGGTGGTATGCCATTGTCAGTGATTCGGCGAAACGTTTGGCTTCGTCGTACACGGCGCGCGTCCCAATCGGGTCCACGTTGCCGGGGTAATCTTCTGTCTGCGGGTGGATTTCCGGGTCGCCGTAGATTTCGCTGGTGGAGGCAAGCAGGAATTTTGCGTTGTGCGCGCGCGCAATTCCGAGGCAGTTATGCGTGCCCAACGCGCCTGCCTTCATGGTCTGAATCGGCAGATTGAAGTATCCCGACTTCGATTGCGGGTTGGGACTGGCAGGCGACGCGAAATGCAGAATGGCATCCACCTTGCCGGGGACAAAGATGTAATTCGAAACATCACGCTTATAAAAAGAAAATTTTTCATTGTGCGCGAGATGCGCAATATTATCCGGGCTGCCCGTAATGAAATTATCCATGCCGATGACTTCGTGACCGTCTGCCAGCAGGTGGTCGCAAAGATGTGAGCCGAGGAACCCTGCTGCGCCTGTGATGACTATTCTCATGTGTTATTCCTTTTTTCTTGTAGGTAAGGTGACAGTCACTTCGCAAGTGATTCTCACCTGTTATTGCCAGTCTATCGAACTAATCGATCCATCTCCGGTGACTTGATAAGCCTGCCTGCTGCCGCTATCCACCAGCCAGAGGTTGCTTTGGTGAATGATTGCAATGAAGCCGCCGACCTCTCCTTCGAGCGAATCGGGCGCCCAGACTGGAGTTTGCGGCTCGATGCCGTTTTCATCTGAGGGCGGGAAGAGAGCGCGGTTGTTCGAGCCGTCGCGATCCATCACCATCAAACGGTAGCGGCTGGTTTTGCTTTGCTCGACGAAGATGGATTGCAGGTAGGCAATCTGATAATTCTGTCCCTTGCCATCCCAATTTACAGGAGACGAGGCAGGGTAGGAGAACATGCCCGTCGAGTCGATCATGGTTGCCACCGATTCGGCGCTGAACGCAACAGCCGAAAGGTCGAAAAAGGGCGACTCTTCGCTGGAAACGGGCGGGGGGGCGGGCGCATGAGAGACGTAGTATAACGACTTCCCATCTGCGCCCCATGCGATGGGAGGAATCCAGGCCCAGTCGCTGTGTGTATTAAGCGGGGTGATGTTCAATAGCGGCTTGAGGTAGCCGCCGTCCTGATCCACCAATCCGATCCCATCGGGACGGGAATATGCCAGCCTGCCATCGGCAGAATAGGAGAAGGTTGTTCCCCACCAGCCGTACACGCCGCCGCTGCCGGGCTCCAATATCTTGCGCGGACTTCCGCCCGTGAGGCTGACTCGGTATAAGTCATTATTTGCCTGCCAGCCGGGGGCGGCGTTGCGCGGCTCGACGGTGGAATAAGCCACCGAATTCGTGCCGGGAATCCACTCGGCGAAGTGAATCACGTTGTAAGCCTGAAGCCAGATGGGTTTCGGTTCTGTGTTCTTAACCCGCGCCGCCCAAAGGGTGTTAATCTCTTCTGCGGCGGGCTTTTTTGATTTGCGGGTGAAAATCAAATATTCGCCATTGGGCGAGAGTTTGAAGACACGCCCATCGAGGTCACCGCTGCTGACTACGATGCGGCGGTTGGCAGTGGAGCCTTCCATGATCCAGGCGTTGCCCCCTGCAAGGTAGGCGATGGTGCCGGGGATGTTGAGCGGTGTGAAGGAGGATTGAGCCCCGACCATCATAATTTCGGGCATGGCTTCGGTCAACATCACCGTTTTGACGATGGACTTGCTGACTTCGATTCCGTCTTCGAGAATCCGCCGGTAGGTAACTTCCTCTTCACCGTTGAAACCCGCCTGAACCAGCCGCGTTTCGCCTTCGGGCAGGGTCTCGTTGCGGACAATTTGCCGCTCGTAGGAGACGACCCGTTTCTCTGTCTCGAAGATCTCCTCGACGCGGGTCAGTGAGACGGTGTCGCCGTCTTTAAGAACGGCATAGAGCGGCGGCTCGGCACGGTCTAAGTTCCTGGGAACAATTCCCGCAGTTTGAAACGCCTGCGCGACTGTGCTTCCCGCCGCGACCTCCACTTGTTGCGTCGTCTCCCCGGTGGTGATATTGACCCTGATGCCCTCGCCGGTCTGCGGAGAGCGGCAAGCCGTCAGCGTGGCAAAAGCCAGCAGAAAAAGGATCAGGCTGGGGCGGGGCGGGCGAAGCATTCGGGTATAATATCCAGCCGTTATTTGATCCGACCTGTCAGAGTCATGACCCCATCTGCAATCGTGATGGTTTCCAGCCGAAAGCCGATGGCAACGGGTCCCATCGAGCCGGTGAATGCTTCATCGATGATTGCGCTGATGGCAGAGTTCGCCCCTTCGGGCGCGGGGATGGGGCCAAAATCTGCCGAGGCAATTTCGATCTTGGGCATTCCGCTGGTCGGGTCGATACTGACGTTCATGGTAATGAGCATGTGGGCGTCGAACATGCCGCGGTTGATTTTTCCGTACAATAGCATTTGGCCGTTGCGGAGCAGAACCAGCGGCTCGGTGAACGGCGGGTTTTCCTGCTCCTGCATCTTTTGCACCATGTAAGATGTGAGTTGGCTTTCGGTGATTTGCAGGGTGACGATGCCGCTTTCTGCGCCCGATAGAAGCGCCTGCTCGATCTGCGCCTGCATCGAAAGGGCTTCGTCCGGCGAGGCGGTGACGGTTTGTTCGGGGTAGTCTGGCCCGCCGATGAAGATCGAGCAAGCCAGAGATGTCAGCAACAATGTGGTGAAAAAAATTGGAAGAGGATGTTTTTTCATGGGATTATCTTTTGCAGGTAAATTATTAAGCGGAGCAATTATAGCATGAGCGACTCTCAAACGACTTCAACCACCATCTCCGGGATGGAACTGTCATTGGCGGCAAAAATCGAGGCGATGCTGTTTGTCTCGGCAGAGCCTGTGCCTGTGGGGCAGCTTGCCACCGCTCTGGACGTGACCGCCTCTGTAGTGGAACGCGGACTCAAGGAATTGGATGAAGCTCTCGCGAATCGTGGCCTGCGCTTGCAGCGGAATGCCGGGCGCGTGCAGTTGACAACCGCCCCGGAACTGGCTCAACTGGTCGAGCTTTTTCTCGGCCTCGAAGCGACAACGCATCTCAGCCGCGCCGCGCTGGAGACGCTGGCCATCATCGCCTATCAGCAGCCGTGTACCCGCCCGCAGGTGGATTCGATTCGCGGCGTGAACAGCGACGGGATGATGAAGAGCCTGTTGAGCAAGGGGTTGATTCAAGAAGCGGGACGCACCGATGGCCCCGGACGGCCGATTTTATATTCCACCACACCGGAGTTTTTGCAGCACTTCGGCTTGAGTTCCATCATCGAACTCCCGCCGCTCGCCGCGCCCACCGCACCAGACGACGAGCACAGTGTATTGTTGAAGGGATAAAACATCAAAGAGACGGTCGCCTGCAAAGTGACCGTCTCTTTGATGTTTCTACCAGTGTTCGTAGCGCACCAGTTCTGAGAGCGGCTTGCGGGTTTTGGAACCGGGCTGATCTGTGGGGTAGCCCAGCGGGGTGAAGATGACCGGCTCGGCTTCTTCTGGAAGACGTAGAACAGTCCGCGCGGCTTCGGTGTTGAAGTTGGCAATCCAGCAGGTTCCCAACCCCAAATTGGCGGCGGCCAGAATCAGGTGGTCGGCAACGATGGCGGCGTCGATGAAGCGGGCGTTGAAGCGGTCACTTTCGCGCACCCAGGCTTGAGACGAAATCGCGCAGACAGCAATCACCAGTGGAGCCTGGACAAACCACAGGCGGTGATAGATTTTCCGCAATTCCTCTTCGCGCCCGGCAGTGTGAATCACCACCAGTTGAAATGGTTGACGGTTGGCGGCGGTGGGAGCCATTCGCGCGGCTTCTAAAATTGCCTGTAATTTGCTGTCTTCGATTGGGTCGGCACGGTAGGCGCGGACGCTGTACCGGGTTGAGATGAGGTCTGAGTATTCCATTATTGGCTCCTTTTTTCATTGACAGGTGGGTCGATTATACCTTTGGGAAATGGATATGTATGCCTTGCCTGGGTGCTTCTCTTTTCAGCCATAATCCCGCATCACCCTCCAATTTCACCCACACACGAAGCAATCATATTGGAGAGCCATTTGGACAAGGGCATTCGCGACCGCTGTGAAAAGCTCAAATTGACTTTGGAGAAATAACAGCAGGCAGGCAGATGCAGGAAGTAATCCGTTATAATTCCCGTCATGGAAGAACGCATACAAAAATTACTCGCTCAAGCAGGGTACGGTTCGCGTCGCGCCTGTGAAGAATTCATCGTTACGGGGCGTGTCCGCGTCAATGGGCAGGTTGCCACGCTCGGTCAAAAAGCTGACCTCTCTGTTGACAAGGTCACATTGGACGGCAAAGCCCTGCCCAAGGCTGAAGCCCTGACCTATATCGCCCTCTACAAGCCGCGCAACGTGCTATCTGCCGCCGAGGGACAGGATGACCGTCAGACCGTCCGCGATTTGATTCCGCTCGAAGGGCATTTGTATCCCGTCGGGCGGCTCGACTTCGACTCTGAAGGTTTGATTTTGA
>CAILWD010000368.1 GCA_903837815.1 uncultured Chloroflexota bacterium
GCGGGAACTGCTGGTTGATAAGTTCGCCGCCGCCATACCAAAAGCCTGTGAGTTCTACAGTGAGTTCGACAGGTTCAGTGGCTGGGGATGTGGTCAAAACCCATTGATTGGCAACCAACTCACAGCGGAGGGCGAAGCGGGGAAAATTCGCAGTGACGGTCAAGTTATCGGTGCGGGGATTCGCCGTGGGCGTCGCCGAAGTCCGCACGGTCATCAACAAAAGATTGTCTTGTTTGAAGGAGATGGAGAAGGGGGATTGTGTTGTTTCGAGTTGAATCATTTGATGTATTCCTGCCCCCTCCGCCCTCGCGGGCACCTCCCCCAAATTCGACGGTACTTCTGTCGAATTTGGGGGAGGACGGGTGGGGGTTAGCGGGTGAATTTCTTGCCTGTTGCCAATTCGACGCTCTTGTACGCGCCGTCGTAGATACCGATGCTTTTGTTCTTGACGATGCAGTCGCAGAACATGGTGAGGAGGTCATCGGCTTCGGTGAGCAGGTCGATGGCTTGCAGGGTCTGCGGGATGGTGCGGGTCTCGACGGTGCTGTCGCCGATTTCTGCGCCGCGAATCGCGCCCCACATTTCATGTCCGCCGACGCGGGCGTTGAAAATTTTGGGGACGGGATAAAAGGCGAGTTCGCTCGGCTTGGTAATCATCACGTCCATGACGCGCATGAGATAGTTGGTGGCGTAGACCGCGTGGAAGGTGTTGTCGTGCAGGAAGACGTGCAAGCCGTGCGCGGGCTGCTTGCGGATGCCGTCGGTGAAGGCTTTGGTATCTTCCCAGGTGAAGTGGGTGTTGATGATGTCTTTGTGATGCGCGAGTTCATTTTGAAGCCACGCCCAATTGTCCTTGTGGTCGCCGAGGTTGATGAAGAGCGCGATTTGGTCCTTCTCAATCATCGGGACGGCGTGCTCGATGATGGCTTTGAACAGTTCGCGCTGTGCGCCCGCTCCGCCCATCGTGACGAGGAAGCGGCGCGGCTCTTTGGCTTTCATGCGGCTGATGCGGTCGGCGCAGTCGGCTTCGATGTTCTCGACGAGTTCATGGTCAACGTGATGACCCGTGAAGAAGAGCGCGTCGGTGGGCGTGGGCTTGAGGACTTTGCCCTTGTCGTCGAAGCCGCGCATGGCGCGGAAGCCGTAATAACCCGACGGAGATTGAACCGCGTGCTTCGCGCCTTCGGTCAGTTGGAAGGCCATGGGCCAGTTGTCGAACATCATGTCCACGACGTTGGTCATGCCGCCTGCGACTGCGCCCATCGCCGTCCACATGTGCGAGGTCAGGGTTGGCATATCGGACGGGAGCGCGGCGTACAGGTTGTTGAAGAGTTCGCTCATCTTGTAATCTTTGACCTGCGTTTTGAGGAAGCGCCAGGGCCAGGTGGCTGTGACGTAGTTGAAGATGGCGTCCAAGCCGGGCAGGGTGGGTTCGCCTGTGGTGAGCGATTCCCAGACGTACTTGTCGAACCACGGATAACGCTGTGAGATGCGCGAATACTTGCTGTAGTTGGTGTTGCACCAGTTGATGACATCCGTGCTGATGCCGGGGATGCCGAGCAGGTCGAGCCAGTACGGGGTGAAGCCCATTGCCTTTGCCGCAGAGACGCCCGCCATTGCGATGCGATAATGTCCAAATCCCATGCGGATGGTGCTGACCACGACGCCGTTGGTCTTGTCGAGCGGTTTGCCGTTCCCATCGCGGACGATATTCTTGAGCCCAAAAATTTCCGAGCCGTAGGGGTGGTCTTCGACGCTCAGGTTGAATTTTTCATTCGGGTCGTAGTTGAATTTTTTCGCCAGCATGTCCTTCCACTGGTCGGCGGCTTTGGTTTGTTGCGCTGTGATTGGGTTGCCGTACAGTTCGTAACGGCCGTTGACTTTTTTCATAAACACTTCTCCTTGAAGATGTAATTTTTTCGCGTGTGCGCGGACTCAAAAGTCTCCTGACTTTTGAAGCCAATAACGGGAGTCGTTGGATGCCAAATCGGGTTGATTCTACTCTTTATATTTTCAATACCGCCAGCCTGTTGCGGCTGGCGGAGGATAAATCGCATGAGGTGTCCGCAAGTTCTACTTGCGGAAATTGTCCAGAAGTAAAACTTCTGCACTCCGGCAATATCAGCCTTTGACCCCGCTGCTCGCCACGCTTTCCACGAAGAAGCGCTGTCCGAAGATGAAGACGATCAACGGCGGGATGATGGCGATTGCCGCGCCGGCGAGGATCAGGTTGGGGGTGTCGGACGCGCGTCCGCGAAGCACATTCAGCGCAAGAGTCAGAACATGGTTCTTCTCGTTGCCCACGTTGATGATGACCAGGGGCCAGAAGAAGGAATTCCACGCGTACAAAAAGGTGAAGGTGGCTTGAGTTGCCAACGCTGGCACACTGGCGGGAATGAGGATGTCCTTCAAAATTTGCAAACGCGATGCGCCGTCGATCAGCGCGGCTTCCTCAATTTCCTTCGGGAAGGTGATGAAGTGCTGGCGCATGAGGAAGGTTCCGTACGCCGAGAAAATCCAGGGGATGATGAGCGCGGCGAGGCGGTCTGTCCAGCCGATGAGCACCATCAACTGATACAGCGGGACGATGAGCATGACAAACGGAATCATGACAGTGCCGAGGTAGAAGACGAAGACCGTATCGCGCCCGGGAAATTTGAGTCGGGCGAAGGCGTAACCGCCAATGACGGAAGTCGCCAACTGCCCCAGCACTACCAAAATCGTCACCAGCGCGGTGTTGCTGAGCGCGCGCGCCATATTGTTCAACTCGACGACTTCGGTGTAATTTTCGGGATGTCCGCCGATGGTTTCCACGGGTTCGCTCAGGCGCACGTTTTGATAGACCTTCACTTCGGGGTTTTTCGGGTCGATGAACTCGCCCACCGTCGTCTGGCTGACCAAAACCATCGGGACGACTGACCCGTCATCTGCGGTGACATCGAAGAGTTTTTCCTGCTTCCCGTTCACCTCCACCTTTTGCTGATTCGTCGCTCCGCCCGTGGGTTTGACTTCGGTCAGGCGGCGCTCGACGGTGGCTGTCAGGTCATCGGCGGGGGCATACGTCCCAATCTTGATATTGCTCTTGGCGAGGGCGTATTCCGCCCGCTGACCATCCACATCCGCATAATAAAGCGGAAGCGGCTCGTCGAACCCATCCACCGCGATGGTCTGGGCATCGCGCGGCAACATGCGCGGCGGATAGCGGAAGGTGTCGGCGGGAGTCTTGAACGAGGTGGCGAGCATGTACAGGAACGGGAATATCATCACCAGCGCAAAGAAGGTCAGGATGAAATAGAGGAAGAAGTTGCTGATAAAACGGAGCAGGCGATAGGATTGAATTTTCATGTCTGTCTCCTTTTAACTTTCGTAAATGCTCGATTGGCGCTGGCGCTGGAACTGAATGAGCGTCAATCCGAAAATAACGATGAACAGCACCCAGGCAATCGCGGAGGCGTAGCCTTGCTTGAAGTTTTGGAAGCCGCTGCGATAGAGATACAGGACCAGCGTAATCGTCGAGTTGTTCGGACCTTCGGGCGGATTCATCAAAATGAAGACCTGCTCGAAAACCTGCATGGCTTGGATGGTCGTGGTCGAGACGACGTAGAAGGTCGTCGGCGCAAGCATGGGGATGGTGATGCCCCAGAACTTGTCCCACGCGCCGGCGCCGTCCACGGTGGCGGCTTCGTACAGTTCACCGGGGATGTTCTGCAAGCCTGCCAGGAACAGCACCGTGTTGAAGCCCATCGTCTGCCACGCAGCGATCAGGATGACGGCAAACAGGGCGGTCTTTTCATCCGACACCCATTGGATTTTCGGATCAACGATTGCCAGATTAAACAGGTTATTCCAAAACTCGATGCCGAGGGTGATGAAGTAGTTGATGTAGCCGATGGTCGCGTTGTAAAGCCATTGCCAGACGAGGGAGATGCCCACCACGGCGGCGATGCTCGGCATGAAATACACGGCGCGATAGAACTTCATCCCTGGCAGTTTGCTGTTGAGCACGTTCGAAAGGACGAGGGCGGGCACCACGCTCAAAGGAACAGCGAACAGGGCAAAGGTCAGGGTGTTGCGCAGCGCGAGCCAGAAGAATTTGTCGGCGGCGGCGAAGAGGATTCCCCAATTCCCAAACATCAGGCGTCCCACTTCGTCATAGACTTTGATGTCCACCACTTCCTTCGCCAGTTGGGTCGGCGAGGAAAGCGCGGCAAATTTGATGTTGAGAATCTTGGCGTAGTTCTCGAAGCCAACCCAATTGGGCGTGTTGAAGGCGTCTGAGTCGGTGAAGGAAAAATAGAATGAAAGCAGGAGCGGACCCGCGAAAAAAATGAGGAAGCCGAGCAGGTTCGGCGAGAGGAAGAGCCAGCCGCTCAGGACTTGCTCGTGGCTCGTCTTGACGTGCAGCGCGGTGGCTGTCGGCTGACGTCCCATGCCCCAGATTGCCGCGCCGAAAATCAGCGCCCCCGCCACGCTGAAAATTCCCACAGGTTGGGCAAGTTTGCCAAGGAAATACAAAACCCCGTTGATTGTGTCCACCTGCCAGAGAAAGAGGATGAAGCCGAAAATCATCACCCAGCGTCCCACCTGTTTCAGGCTTTGTTCGGCGGCGCGCTTGCGGACGGCGTGCTCATCCATCGAACTGAGCAGGTATCCCGCGAGGACAATTCCCAAATAGGGGATGCCGCGCCCGAAGGTTTCGCCGAGCGCGTCGATGCCGAGGAAGACTTCGCCGGTATTCAACATCACGACCGCGCTGGCGACAAAAGCAAGATAATCGAGGAAGAGGGAAATCACCCGCCCGCGATGGTTACGCCGCGCAATCTCGAACGCGCCGAAGGCGCTGAACCCTGCGGCAATCGCCAAAACCAAACTGAGCAGAATCTTCTGCCAGAGCGGAGTTTCGGGAAGCCTGCCCGACCAGGCGGTGACGACTCCCGCCGCCGCGACGACGGCGAAAATTCCGCGCCAAATTACGGCGATTCGCAGGATGAGGTTGGTCAGCGTATCTGGCTTTTGATAATCGCTCATATTTCTTCTCCTCGAATAATTCATCTTCACTCCGTCCTGAGCGACACTTGCGCCTGCGCGCAGCGCAGGTGAGTCGAAGGACATTTTTTAAATCTGCCCTCTTGCAGGGTATGTGGAAAAACTTGCAAGAATTTTTCACCACGGAGGCACAAAGACACGGAGTTTTTTAATTTGGCTTTCTCCGCGCCTCTGTGTCTCCGTGGTTAGATTTTGAGGTTTCTTCGACTTTGCACAACACGAAGGGAAAAAGACAGGGGCAGGCGCGAACCTGCCCCTGTTTGATTCAAGACGTACTACTTGACAAAGACCTTGTCGGCTTCGTCGCAGATGGTTGCGCCGAAGTCGTCGACCGTGGTCGCGCCAGTCAACACACCCTGAATGGCGGGTCCCATGATCTTGTCGTACTCGGGCCAGGAGCCAGCCCACAGCGGACCTTCAGCGGTCGGGTTGGCGTCAGCGGCGATGCCGTTCAGGAACGCCTGATTGTTGGCGGGCGGGGTGAAGGTCAGGAAAGCGTCGAGAGCTTCCTGGCTGACACGGCTGGGGATGTTCGCGCCGAGAGCGGCGACCTTGCCCTGGGTCTGGGCGGTGGTCAAAGCCTGAACCAAAGCCCATGCTTCTTCGGGGTGTTCGGTCTTGGCGTTGACGACGTACGCGCCCCAGAACAGCCAGTTACCAGCGGTGCCGCTGGGTCCGGCGGGAAGTTCAACCACGTCCCATTCGAATTCCACAGTGCGGACACCGGGGGTCGCCCAACGTCCGTTCTGGAACATGGCAACCTTGCCGGCGCGGAAGGGAGGTTCGGGGTCTTCGCCGTAGGGGGTGGCGACATCGAAGTCCTGATAGAGCGAGCGCTGAAAGTCAAGACCAGCCATAGATTCAGCGGTGTTGAGCGCGCAGGCATTGCGGTCTGCATTGAAGAAGCCGCCGCCCGCAGCATTCAACCACACGCCGTAGGGTCCCCACCAGGCGCTTGCGCCGTAGCCGTAGACATCAGAGCCGAGGGCGCGGGTCTTCTGGGCGACATCGAGGAAAGCGTCCCAGTCCCATTTGCCTTCCTTGGCGAGTTCGCGGGGGTCGGGAGCGCCGGCTTCGTTGATCAGGTCAAGGTTGAGGTAGAGGGCGAAGGTGGACACATCGCGGGGGAGACCCCAGAGCGCGCCGGAGTCTGCGCCGAATTTAGCGCCTTCGGGATTGTAGGTCAGGTGGTTCATGGGCCCAGCATAGAAATCTTCGACTTTAAAGCCTTCGGTCTTAGCTGCCAGGTCGTTGAGATTCAGAATCAAGCCGCGGGTGGCGAAGTCAGCCACATCGGTTCCGGGAATCCAGAAGACATCGGGGGCGGTTCCAGCGGCAACCTCGGAGCGAAGTTGATCCTGGTAGTTGGCGCCTTCGGTGCCGCCCGGTTCGTAGGTCAGGGTCATGTTTTTCAATTCAGCGTCGAGTTCTTCGCTGATCTTGCTGTAGACATCGATTTCTTCCTGATTGTCAGGGCGGGTGCGCCAGCGGATAGCGGAAGATTTTTCGGCAGCCGCGCCGCAGGCAGTAAGCGCAAATGACAAAATCACAAGAAGGCTAAAAGCCTTGAAAAGCACGTTCTTCTTCATTTATTCTTCTCCTTGAAAATGTTTAAGTGAGCAAACGACAGAAGGTCTTGCGGGGTTTTCTTTTTGAGGTCAATCACCTCCTTTTTGAGACGTGGATTGTCTTACAACCAACTCAGCAGATAATTTCATATCGCAGGTGGCGGTTGACTTCTTTTGAATGATATCCAGCAGCATACGGGTGGCTTCAAGCCCAATGCGGGGGATGTCCTGCCGCATGGTGGTGAGGGGCGGGTCGAAGTACGAGGACAGCGGCATATCGTCCACCCCGATGACCGCCAGTTGGGTTGGGACTTTGATTCCCGCCTCGCGCGCGGCGCTCATCACGCCCATCGCCATGCGGTCGTTTTGGGCGAAGACTGCCGTAGGCACGCGTCCCTGCTCGATGAAGGATAGCAACGCGTCACGCCCGGAGGTGGCAGACCAATCCCCTTCGATGACCATCGACTTATCGAAGGAAAGCCCCGCTTCGGTCAGGGCGCGGTGGTAGCCTTCGGCGCGGTCCTGCGAACAATCCTCTTCCATCGGACCTGTCACGAGGGCAATGCTGGTATGTCCCAAACTGAGCAGGTGGCGGGTGGCTTCGTAGGCGACTTTTTCATCGTCGAGCGAAACCGAGCAGATGTCTTTTTCGTGGGCGCTGACGCCGACAAAAACAAGGGGGAAATTTTTGGGGACAAACTCGAAGCGCTGGTCGGCATAGGGGTTGATGACGATCAAGCCGTCCACGCGGCGGTGTCCGACGAGTTCGTCCACCAGTTCGCGGAAGGCTTCGGGGTCGGCGGCGGAAGAGGACAGCATGAAATACTTGTGCTGTCGCGCTTCCACTTCGGCGCCTTCGATGACGCTGGCGAAGGTATAGTCTGTCAGGTTGGGGGAAATGCAAGCCAGGGTGTGGGTCTGTCCGCGAGCCATCGAGCGGGCGATGGCATTGGGGCGGTAGCCCATTTCTTCGATTGCCGCTTCTACGAGGGCGCGGGTTTCGGGCAGGACATCGTCGCTGCCGTTGATGACACGGGAGACGGTCTGGTGAGAAACGCCAGCCTTTTGGGCTACATCGCGCAGGGTAGGGCGGGATTTTGACATGCTTATCGTCTCCTCATGTTACCGTTCACATGAACGGTAACATGAGTCTACAAGATTGATTGAGTTCTGTCAAGAGGAAAATTTAGCGCGGAAAGATAAATAAAAAATGCCTCCAGATATTGGAGGCATTCCATGTGTCGGTTGATTTTGTCCCTATTTGGTAGGTACAACTTCACGTCTACGGAATTTATACCCGTATACCAGATATGTACTGCATGGTTGCTGTTCTGTTGACAATTTGACTGAAATTAGCGCGATTTCAAATCCCGTTGGGATCGCAGAGAGTAACAACTTGAACAAGTAAAACAAAGAAACCGAATGAAGCCGTTGGCTTTTTTGTATGACGGTGAAATGTCTCACCCGTTTGGATACTGCTCGCGGAACTGTTTGACTTTCTGTGTCGCCAGCGAAGCCAGCGCGCCGCCGTCCGCCATGAGCATCAACATTTGGTAGCCGCGCTCGAAGAGTTTTTGCGCCTGCTCCCAGGTTCCGGTGGTTGTTGCCAGCACTTTGCCCGCGGCGCGGACTTTCTTCTCGACGGTTTGAATCGCGGCTTGAACCTCTGCCTGTGACGGGTCGCCGAAATAGCCCATCGAAGACGCCAAATCCATCGGACCGATAAAGATTCCGTCCAAGCCCTTGACTTGCAAAATCTCATCGAGGTTTTCGATGGCTTCGGGCGTTTCCACGGCGGTCATGATGTAGATTTGATCGTTTGCCCTTTGCAGGTAGTTGCCGGTATTCTGCCCATATCCTACCGCGCGCGGACTGGCGGCAACTCCCCGAATCCCTTCCAGCGGATACTTGCATGCCTTCACTGCCTGCTCGGCTTCCTCGCGGGTGTTGACGTAGGGGATCAACACACCCTGCGTACCCGCGTCCAGAATGCGTTTGATGGCAACGAAGTCATTCCAGGGCGCGCGCACCAGCGGAACGCACTGAGTCCCTTTCATGGCTTGAATCTGGCTGATGAGGTTGAGGATGTCGCCGGGCGCGTGTTCGTGATCGAGCATAAGCCAGTCGAAGCCTGCCGAACTCATGATCTCGGCTGTGAACGGGCTTGCCAGTTGTGCCCATGCGCCGATGGTCTTCTTGCCTTCTTTTAATTTTGTCTTCAAAATGTTTTCGAACATTTTCCTTCTCCTTTTTATCCCAGAGGATATTTTCCAAACTTCCTTGCCGCATCGAACATGGCGAGCGAATTCTCGACGGGAATATCCACGTTGATATTGTGACACGGGGCGATGATGTAGCCGCCGCCTGTTCCCAAATCGCGAATGCGGCGCTGAACCTCAGTGTAGACTTCATCCACCGTTGCGGTTCTCAGCACCTTCTGGATGTCAATCCCGCCGTGAAAGCAGACTTGACCTCCGAACTTTTCCTTGAGCGCGCGGGTGTCGTCGAAGTCTTTGACCACGGTTTGAATCGGGTTGAGGATGTCCACCCCGATTTCGATCAGGTCGGGGATGATTTTCATGATTGCCCCGTCGCAGTGCATCAACACCTTGACGTTTGCCGTTGACTTGATGGTGTCAATCAACGACTTAAGGCACGGCTTGATGAACTCGCGGAACATCTTGGGTGAGACCATCAGCGAGTTTTGCGTACCCTGGTCGTCGGTGATTGTCACGACCTGCACGTAAGGTCCAACGACCTTCATGTACTCGCGGTACATGTCGTTGATGGCAGTGGACATCCTGTCGAGAAAGGCGTGGGTGATGTCAGGGTTGATTGCAAAGTCAATGAATAGTTTGTCGTAGCCGCGTAGTTGGGCTGCAGTCTGCAAAATGCCCGCTTTAATGCCGTCCGCGCCGACGACGTAATCGGTTTGTTCGAACCAGGCTCGGGCTTGTTCCGCGAGACCCGTAAACATCTCAGGCGTAGGCTTGGGCCAGTCGAAGTTATCAATATCCGCCTGGGTCAATTTTTCCTGATTGAAGGGGGAGGAGTGAATGGCGTAATACTGCCCGACATCCGTCCACTTGTGCGGGGTGTGCCACATGTCAATGTAGCCAGGTTCGCCTTCGATTTCCACATCGCGCACGCCGATCCAGTTTGGCACGACCCAGCGGAAATCAATGCCCAATTTCTCGCAGACCTCTTCGTCCAGAAGCACGTTTTGTGCCATGCGGTCGAGAATGCGTGACTTGGATTCAATCCCCAGCGCGGTTTTGATTTTCTTGTAGGCGTTGACGTGGAAGGAACCGATGTGTTTTCCATAATCCACCAAAACACGCTCAGGTTCTTGATGATTCATTGTGGCGGCGAATGCAGTTCTTCTGTCCATGACAACTTCCTAACTTCCCAAGACGATGGGCTTGACGTTCAGTAATTTGCAGGCGTGAACCAATTCGTCCACGTAAACGCCCGCCACGCCCGAGATGTGATTCGCGCCGAACTCGTCGATCAATTCGTCGAAGTTCAGTTTCGCGTGGACGAACATCGTCGGCAGTTGGTGACTGCCCCGCGATTTGACGAAAGTTTCGTAGGCTTCCGGCGACGGCTCGATGGCTTCGCCCTTGAAGATGATCATCACATATTCGCCGTTACGGCGCGAGAGACGGGCAAGGGTCACGGGTCCCGGTGCGGCTTTGAAATAAA
The DNA here is from genome assembly GCA_903837815.1 of uncultured Chloroflexota bacterium. Taxonomy (GTDB): domain Bacteria; phylum Chloroflexota; class Anaerolineae; order Anaerolineales; family Villigracilaceae; genus Villigracilis. The sequence continues at coordinate 10,320 of CAILWD010000368.1, forward strand.
CCGTCGCGCCGCCTGCGGGTCGGAACGATGGACGGAGTTGAATCTTCGAGAGGTTTTCTTCGGGCCTGGCTGATCTGCCCGCATACCAACTGCACATCGCGCCGCAGTTGGGGACATAAATCGTCAGGTTATCTTCGTCGAGGTAGCTCAAATCACCGAAGAGGGTGGGTTGTCCGCCGGAGACCAGGCTCATGATTTGCATGGTCAACGCGCCGTCGCCGTCGGCTTCGCAGGACATTGGAACAGGCTTCTGTTCGCCGTCCGCATCGTAGGCGCCGGGCAGGAACGCCGCCGAAAGGCACTGCGGGACGTAATGATTGGTCATGTCGGGCATACACTTGATTGCCACGAAATCGAGCCGCCGTTCCTGAATCAGTTGTCGGGTGGCGAGATAACACTGGGACTGGAAACTCAACTTGTCGGGAGTCAGTTTCGCGCCGTCGTAATCCACCGACCCCATATTCTTTTCCATCCACGCGACCATCTTAGCGGCGCGTTCCTCTTCGACCAATCCCGCGCGGCGGACGATTTCCAACTGGTCGATGTGTTCCACATCCACGCCGAATTGTTTGCGCCATTGCATGGGGTCGAAGGAGCCAGTGTCGATTCCGAGGGAGCGTCCACCGAACATGCCGAAGACCTGTCCGCGCAGTTGTTTGACCGCAGCTGCCGCCCGCAAGAAGGGAAGGACTTTATCACCGAGTTTGGGCGTGTCGAAACTTTCGCGTGCGCGAAGGTGCGGATAGCCAATTTGATCCAAAGCGCCCGCCGCACCCAACAAACCAACGGTGCCGTGCGTGCCGGGCTCGCGGTTGGAGACGAGGACGGTGGGCAGGTTCATGCGCTGGACTCCGCGCACGACGAGGTTGGGCGCAGTCCAGCAGGGGAGATGGACGACAAACGTGGTCACACCCTGCGCTTTGAGTTGATCCACCTGCGCGTCGATTTGTTCCTGCGTGCGGGCGACTTCCTCGTGGCAATGAAGTTCAACGGGCAGACCTTTGAAATATTCGATGGCTCGCTTGTGGCGGGGTTCGGTCAGTCCGCGAAAGAGGTTCTTCCATTCATGTTCGCGGGCGTCGCCAAAAGTCATCAATGCAACCTTGGGATGGTTCATCTGGTTCTCCAATCATTAGTCGCTGTGCGTGACATGTCCTTCGACTGCGCTCAGGACGAAATTCGCTAAATTTATTTATTTCGAAATACTTGCAATGCTTTCAAAAACTCATTGGGGAGCGGGGCGGCGCGTCCCGACTGGTAATCGAAGGCGACGATACCGGTCTCGACGAGGGCAACCAGTTTTTCGTCGCAGCGCAGGCGGTGAAACAGCCGAAACGACTTTTGGCTCATCTCGTCGATCTGGCAATCGACCGTGATTTGTTCGTGGGCAAAGGCTTCGGCTTTGAAGTTCACCGCCAGGTCGGCAATAATCAAGCCGACCTTTTGTTCGCCGCCGACGATGGTATTGAAATTCAATGCCTTCATGAAATGCGCGCGGGCTTCATGCACCAATCCCAGCAAAGCCTCGTTCCCCAAATGCCCGGCGTAGTTGATGTCGGTGGCGCGGACGGTGAGGGTGTGGCTGAATTCGTACTTTTGCTGTTCGGCAAGAGTCACGCGCGGCATGGGTTATTTTTCCTGTGAACGCGGGAAACCCTGGATCATTCGACCACCATCGGGGTAAATACACTGTCCGGTGATAAAACTGGAATCATCGCAAGCCAGAAAAACAGCCACGGTGGCAACTTCGCGGCACTCGGCAATCCTTCCCATTGGCAGCCGTTCCATCAGCACCGCTTCCTTCTCCGGACTACTCACCACTCGCTTCATCAAATCGGTGAGAATGGGGCCGGGACCAATGGCATTGACTCGGATTCCATACCTCGAAAGCGCCAGCGCCAGGGATTTTGTGAGCTGGTTGGCGCCACCTTTAGCAGCACAATACGGAACCTGGTCTGCCAGGGCAAGGACAGCCATGACCGAGGTCATGTTGATTATCACGCCGGGAATCTTTTGTTCGACCATCACCCGGGCGGCAGCCTGGCTCA